>JAZGCJ010000175.1:0-9431 GCA_036476895.1 Thermodesulfobacteriota bacterium | reverse complement strand
CAGTAATTCCGGCCAGATAAGCGCATGTTTTACAGGTTCTAGCGATTTATATGCCTCATCTTGATCGTTTGCCAACGAGATGAATATATATATACAATTTTCAAAATCATCTGTTGATTCATTATCTCTTGTTACAAAATTGTTTACAATATTGGCTTTTTTCTTAAACAATTGTGCTGGCATTGTTATGGAAAGCCAACCATCACCATATTTACCCGCTACTTCCAGTGCCTTTGGTCCGGTTGCGGCAATGTATAAAGGTACCTTTCCATTCAGAGGCTGAATTCTAAGTTCAGCCTGGTTAAGGTTATAGATATCTCCATTGAAATCCACGGAATCGCCACTCCACAGACCACGCATGATTTTTACTGATTCTTCAACTCTCTTTAATGGCTTATCCCATTTTATATCGTAAGGGTCTAAATTCATTTTCTCACCATAACCAAGGCATGCAAAGGTTCTGCCCTCTGACATATGGTCAATCGTGGCTAAGCGCTGTGCAAAAACGGCAGGATGCATTCTGTGTGCATCACCTATTGCTCCCAGGAGTATTGAATCGGTTTTTAATGATGCCGCTGTTATCACTGACCAGACATCGGGATTTAATTTTTGGGCCATAAAAACTATGTGATCCGGAAACCAAATTGAATCAAAGCCTTTATTCTCTGCATTAACTGTAAATTCTATCAGGTCTTTGACTGCCTGGCCCGGCACAGGTCCCGCAATCCCGAATTTAATTTTATTCCCCAATGAAGTTTTCTCCTTTTGTTTAATTTTAACCGTTTGATATTATACTTAAATATATGCTGGAAATTAATCTTGATTTTTTATGTTCATATAGTTATTATTTCCAGCCTACATAGAAATATCCCCAGGAGTGGGAAGTGGCGGAGGTAGAAAATGGACAGATCAGAAAAAGAGCATGCAAGCAAGCATGTTGATATAGAGTCAAAGAGGTTTTTCTTTGACGTTAAAGAAAATCATAAGGGTAAATATTTACGGATTACTGAATTAAGTGGTGGCAGATCCTGTATCGTAATACCACTTGGCGGAGTAAATCTATTTCAAGAAAGATTGGGTGAAATAGTTAGAGAATCTGAAAGTTTAATTGACGGGGAATAATTACCAATAATTAAATATTGAAATTAAGATTCTTTAAAAGATAATTATTGAATTTGCACTAAATTATTAAACGAAGAAATATACAAGTATGTATTTTGTTTTGTGTGCATTTCTTTAGTTTAGGTTTATTGCATCTAAAACGGTAATTTGTATTTTTTCGGGAATTCTGTTTATAAACCCAGCGTTCAGATCTTCGAGTACCAATTCGGTGTTTGCTGGTAGAACGTCATATATTGTAACAGAATTCGAGCCTAGCGGTGTAAAACCTGTAGTGCTAAAAAATTCGATTAATAACTGAATCTTTGTGTAATTAACATTACTGGTATTCTCCAATCTGATTTCCTTGATTAGCCCCATAGTTTGTGGTACGTTTCCACTGCCCCATTTGAAATCCTTAATTATTATATCCTGTTGAGGAACAGGCGGGCCGCCATCTCGTTTTCCAAATTCGTAATCTATTCTGCTGTCATCTGTTATATTTGATTCTGGAGCTGGCTTTACAGCAACATCTGTACCGGAGCTATTGCTGGATGTGCCATCACCGAATTCCCCAGAACCCTCTGTGGGTGATGTTAAGCCAATGTTATCTTCACTTCCTATGAGATTAGAGTCTCCGGTTACACTTTGTATATCAGTCTCTTGAACGGCTATATCGGAGGCAGTCTCACTTGATCTAATCTCTATGTCATCTGTAATTTCATTTTTTGGTTCTTGTTCTGGGAAAGCCAATTCTTTTTCTTCCTGAGCATTTTCCTCTTTAATTTTGGTTTCTTCTGTTTTAGCGATTTCTTTCGTTACCACTTGTTCTTTTGTTTGCTCGGTTGGAGTTGGAATAGGGGTTTGTAGGATAGGCTCCGGGGTGCTGTTAACTAGAATCTTAGTATCTGGTATTTCCTCCTTTGTTTCTGCATATGTTTTAGTTTCGGTTTCTTTTTCTTGCTCTTCTTCAGGTTTAATGTCTGGTCTTGAGGCAGAAATGTTAAAACCCATTGCCGGTGTGGTTTCGGATATTTCAATTCCATCTTCAGTTATGTAATCTTGATTTTTAGTATCAACAGGATTGGTTATCTTTTTTCTTTTACCATACTTGGCTTGACTTGTCAGACTCTTTTTTAATTCTTTTTTAGAAATTGTTATGGCGTGAACAATATCAATTTTATGATTTTTAGCATCTTTTGAAATGAATGGAACATCAATATTGTAAAAGGTTCTCTCACTGTTTGAAGGCAGAACATCATATATAGTAACTATTGTAGAAGGATCTATAGTTCCTTTTTTTAGATTATTATCGGTACCTAGGAAAGTTACTCTAATTACGATATCTTTAAAATTATGTTTACTCTTGTTATTTAAACTTAATTTTTTTAAACTGCCTCCAGCCATTTCAATATTTTCCCAATCCCAGTCATCGATAATAATTGAGCCGTGGTCATAAACTGAAATTTTTGTGTCGGGAAAAGAGGAGCTTAATGGTATTGTTATAAAAGCAGCTGTAAGAAGGAATTTTATGAAAATGGTTTTGAATAAAATGTTATTAACAAAAACTTTATTCATTAATTAAAATTGACTGCACTTGTTACAGAAATTTTAACCTCTTCAGGTATTAGACTAAGGTACCCTGCTTTGACGTTTTTAAAAGTTTTTTCGCTTTTTGCAGGAAGCACTTCTTTGATATTTGCCAGGTTTGAACCAAGTGGCGTATTCCCCGACGCACTGAAAAATTCGACCTTTAGTTCTATATTTGTATAATTTATACTACTGATATTCTCTAAGATTATTTCTTTTATTACACCGATTGTACCGGGTACTCCTCCGGCCCAAGTAAAGTCTTTAACTATAATATCTGCCTCGGGCAAAGGTACTTCCTCGTCATATTCGAAAGAATCATCGTAATATTCATCTATAATCTCTGATTCGTCCATCGGTTTTACGGCAACATCACTGCCCCCATCTTCGAGCTTTTGCTTATATCTTTCAGATAAACTTGATTTTTTCTCCAAGGCCTCGGAGCCTTCAATGCCCGAGAAATCATCCTCGGCAATATCCCTCCCATCCTTAAACCCTTTTTTCTTACCCTTTTTCCCCTGCTTCGCTAACCTGTATCGAATCTCTTTTTTCGATATTCTCTTGGCATCCAAAACTTCAAAACTGTAATCCCTGGCGTCAGGGTGTTTAAATCCAATATTTATATTGTAAAACGTCCTGGTGCTATCAGCTGGCAAGAGATCGTGTATCACGACTCTTGCAGTCGGGCCTGTGACCCCTTCTTTCGGTCCACCAGTTCCCAGGAAGTTAACCTTAAGTTTAATATCTTTAAAATTTTGTTTGCTTCTATTTTCTAAAGTTATTTTTTTTAATATCCCTTCTGTTCCATAACTTGCCCCCGCCCATTGCCAATCTTTAACAATTATTAAGTCTTTAGGCTTGCTTGGCGTACCAGTTTCAATAAGATCTGCACCAACTACTCTTGCAATAGAGTTTTCTAATGGCGAGGACATTAAACCAAAATCCAGGTTGTGAAAAGTTTTTTCACTTCCCGCCGGTATCACATCCCTTATTGTAGATCTTAGTGATCCGAGAGGTATATCGTTATTGCTGTATAAATCGATCTCTATCTCGATATTCTCATAATCGTTTTTCCCTTTATTCTCCAGTGTGATCTCCTTTAAAATGCCTGGTCTTCCCATACCCCCTGATTTCCATTTATAATCTTTAACAAAAATCGTGTTTTTTGGATTTTCATCATAGATGTTTGCAGCATATATTTCCCCTGGGGTTACAGTTTGAGAAAACAATGTTATTAGAATAATAACTATCGATGAAATTGGTGAAAATAAATATTTTGAGAAATGGTTAAAAGTGGAATTTAGCATTTTAAGTCTCTTGGTGAATAGATGATTAAGCGAACTATTATACATAATCGCAATAAATAGTAGAATAATAAATAATATTTATATTAATTTAATCCGTTTTTTGGTGGGTAATGGCATTTTATATAATTCTTACAAGATTAACACCTGAGGGAAGAAAAACCATTAAGGACAGACCTCATAGGATAAAAGAGGTTGATAAAGAGATTGAAAACCTCGGGATCAGGGTGTTAGAGCAGTATGCAACCCTCGGGCCATATGACTTTGTTGACATTGTGGAAGCACCGGACAATGAAACAATCAGCAAGTTTTCTGTGGAATTGAGTTCCAGAGGTACAGTTGAGTTGATGACTCTCGCTGCAATTCCGGTTGATACATATATAGAGTCTTTAAAAAGGCAAAAAAAGCGCAGTAGAAAAAAAGATTAAGTCTTTTAACAATCGCAAAAAATAAATTAAATAGCCACAGAGCTCACGAAGGAAAGAAAAGTAAAAATTGGATTATGGATTAGGAGATATGGATTATGTGAAAGGATTAAAGATATGAGACTCATTGAGATTAGAGACAAGTAGAGATTGATAAAGATGAGATTGGAGATTAAATAAAAGGATTATGGATTATGGGGTATGGATTATGTGAAGGATCATTATAAAAATAATCCAACTGTATTTAAATCTTTTCTCAAATCTTTTCTCTGTGTACTCTGTGGCCAATATGATATTTTTTAATCTTTTCTCTAAAAACTCGGTGTTCTCTGTGGCAAAAGATAATTAAGCCACGGAGTTCACAGAGAAAAGATAAAATATTTTTTTATTTTTAAAGATAATATATTGTCCTTTTTGACCGAAAATTTGAATTTAGGTACACTGCCAAATATAGATGGGTAGGATTAAAATTCTTTCTGATAGTATTGTATCCAAAATAGCTGCTGGTGAGATTGTAGAGAGGCCGGCATCTGTAGTAAAGGAACTTATTGAAAATTCCATCGATGCTGATGGTACTTCAGTTAAAGTTGAGCTAGAGGCCGGGGGGAAAAGGTTAATTAGAGTAGTGGACAATGGAGAGGGGATGAGTCATGATGAAGCGCTCCTTTCTTTAGAAAGACACGCTACCAGTAAAATTAGCGATGTTAACGATCTTCTGAGTGTGAAAACATTGGGTTTTAGGGGTGAGGCGCTTCCCAGCATATCGAGTGTTTCCAGGTTTAAGTTGATAACCAGAATGGAGAAAGACATATCGGGTACGGAGATATTAGTTGAAGGTGGGGTAATTAGGAAAGTCAATGATATTGGTTGCAATCGAGGAACTATAGTCGAAGCTAGAAACCTGTTTTTCAATACACCACCCAGACTGAAGTTTTTAAAAAAAACCGAATCCGAACTTTCAAACATAGTTGATGTAATGCAAAGAGAAGCAATATCGAATCCACAAAAAGCCTTCGAGCTGGTACATAACTCGAAAATAGTTTTCAATTTCACTTCAAAGGATAAAATTAATGACAGACTAGGTGAAATTTTCCCCGGAGTCGATTTTTTTGATTTAAGTCTGGAATTAAACGGTGTAAATGTTACAGGCTATTTATCCAGTCCCGAGGATGTGCGAACCACCACAAGAAAACTTTATATTTATGTAAACGGACGTCCGTTAAGAGACAGGTTCTTAACCAGGATTGTGATTGAGGCTTATGGAAGGCATATTGAAAGGGGGAAATTCCCTCAAGGGGTGGTGTTTATCTCATTGAAGGCTGAAGATGTGGATGTAAATGTGCATCCCAATAAAAACGAGGTCAGGTTTATTAATCCGGGCATTGTGGCTAATGTTGTTAAGCGAGCTATTAACCGTATGTTGGATAATTCACCATGGATTAGCGAATACAAGGACAATTACAGGAGCATTCGAAAAGAGTTTCGCGAGCCCTCTAAATATACGAAATACAATAATCAATATTGGAAGAATGAAGAAGTTATTCCACGTTTTTCCGATATAGGTGAAAAATCCTTACATGAAAGGGATATAATTACCGATAAGCAAGCTGACGATAATGGTTATTATAAGGATGAAAAGGAGAAGGGTTCTGTAGAATTATTCCGCAAGACCGGATATTTTCAAAATCTGAATATTATCGGTCAGTTGGGAAATCTTTACATTATTTGTGGTTCTAATAATGGCATGATAATCATTGATCAACATGCTGCACACGAGAGGATAAATTATGAACGGATTAAAAAAAACTTATTAAACAAAGGACATAAATCTTCTCAGGAGCTGCTCATACCTGAAATTATAGAATTATCACCCGATGAGTTAGAGAATTTTAAGAGGTATAAGGATAAATTTGATCAATTAGGTTTATATGTTGAAGAATTTGGGCTCAACTCAATACGAGTAAGATCAATTCCCACATTGGTAGGAAGAATTGATATTAAAAGCATTATAATTGATATGATTAATGAATATGGCAGCTTCGATGAGGAAAAGAGTTTAGAGCAGAACTATGAAAAGGTTATATCTACCATTGCTTGCCATTCTTCTATAAGGGCTAATGAGAGATTGGACATTGAGAAAATTAATGCATTATTAAAGGAACTGGATATGACCGAATTTCCACATTCTTGTCCTCATGGAAGACCTGTGGCAAGGGAAATAACATTTAGCGAACTGGAGAAATTATTTAAGAGGACATAGGCGGATGAAGGAGCAAATAATCTCAAGATTGAGAGAAAGTGCGGACCTGAAACTAAGATTTGCAAAGGAATCTCTTGACGAAGTTCAAAACGCAACCGAAATAATATTAAAATGTTTTAAATCTGGGGGAAAACTTCTTGTCTTCGGAAATGGTGGAAGCGCAGCCGACGCACAGCATATTGCAGCCGAGTTTGTTAATAGGTTCAACCTAAACAGACCTGCTTTACCTTGTATAGCCTTAACAACTGATACATCACTCATAACGTCTATATGCAACGACGATTCATTTAAATCTCTATTCTCAAGGCAGATAGAGGCGCTTGGCAAAAAGGGTGATGTTGCCATAGGGATAACAACCGGCGGAAAGTCTACTAATGTAATTAACGGCCTAAATACTGCAAGGTCATTAGAGTTAAAAACCATAGGATTAATTGGCAATGATCCATCAAAGATAAAAAATTATGCCGACTGCTTGATTTCTATCCCTTCAGATGTGACTGCAAGGATTCAGGAGCTGCATATAACAGTGGCGCATATAATTTGTGAGCTTATTGAAGATTACATTTACAAGAAACCAAAAAAACGAGAAAAACAGTCAAAATAACTTGAAATTATTATGAAAATTATATGCCCCTCCTGCAGAAAAACTGTTGATTGGGTTGATAATGAGTTCAGGCCATTTTGTAGTGAAAGATGTAAGCTGATTGAGCTTGGTTCCTAGGCTAAAGAGGAATACAAATTAAAGGGGGAGGAATCAGGGGGAACTGAAGACTATAAATTGGACAATGATAATACCGATAAATTGAACTAGTAAGGAGGCTTTTATACTATGGCTCTTGTAGAAACTAATAGGTTTTACAAAGGACTAAAAATCGAGTACGAAGGGGGAATATGGGAAATAGTTCAATACCATCATTCCAAAGTTGCACAAAGAAGCGCATATATGAAGACTAAAATAAGGAATATATTAACAGGTGCAGTACTGGAAAAGAACTTCAAATCCGGAGATACGTTCAATACACCAGACTTGGAGAAAAAGACAATGCAATATCTCTATAAAGATGATGTGTCTTACAATTTTATGGATACTGAAACATACGATCAGTATAGTCTCGATATTGAAACTGTTGGTGATTCATCCAAGTATTTAAAAGAACAGAATGAGGTTCTTGTAATATTTTATAATGGTGAGCCTATCGGGATAGAGCTGCCGAATTCAGTTGAATTAACAATCTCCCATACCGAACCGGGTATCAAGGGGGACACCGTTACCGGGGGAACAAAGCCGGCCACCTTACAAACTGGTGCCGATATACATGTTCCTTTATTTATAGAAATTGGTGATAGAATCAGGGTTGACACTAGAAATGGGAATTACCTGGAAAGAATGAAAAAGAAATAATTTATTACTATCATCTTTTTCTGTGATATAAATTTGAATTAAATCAAATCAACTTGTCCAAAACAGCACTAGACGATGAAAGCAATGGTCATCAGTGGAATAAGTAATTTAAAGGGAGTCTCTAATCCCTTAAAACTATCAGATTGCCCAATTCCAATACCCAATAGAAACCAGGTTTTAATTAAGATCGGAGCGTGTGCCGTGTGTCACACAGAACTGGATGAGATTGAAGGCCGTACACCCCCGCCAAAATACCCCATTATACCGGGACACCAGGTTGTAGGGGAAGTTATTGAAGCTGGAGAGAATGTAACCAGGCATGAAGTTGGGGATAGGGTAGGTGTTGCTTGGATATTTTCCTCTTGCGGGAACTGTAGCTTTTGCCAAAAAGGAAATGATAATTTATGCCCCGAGTTTAAAGCAACAGGAAGAGATGCAAGCGGTGGTTATGCAGAGTACATGATCGTGCATGAGGACTATTCCTATAAAATACCGGAAACCTATACGGATGTTCAGGCTGCACCACTTCTATGTGCCGGAGTGATTGGTTATAGATCATTAAAACTGACAAACATTAAAGACGGCATGAATTTAGGTTTAACCGGTTTTGGCGCCTCTGCACATATCGTGTTAAAACTGGTTAAGTATGTTTATCCCAATTCATCTGTATTTGTATTTGCAAGGAGTTCCAATGAGAGGGAATTTGCAAAAGAACTAGGTGCAGAGTGGGCTGGTGAAACTGAAGAAAGGTCGCCGGTATTGCTGGATGCGATTATTGACACTACACCTGTCTGGAAGCCGGTTGTAGAAGCTTTAAGTAATTTAAATAGCGGGGGAAGGCTGGTAATTAACGCAATTCGCAAGGAAGATACGGATAAGGAATATCTGTTAAATATGGACTACACAAAGCATCTATGGAATGAGAAAGAGATAAAAAGTGTTGCCAACGTAAGCAGAAAAGATGTGCAGGAATTTCTGCAACTGGCACCAAAAGTTCCTATTTATCCCGAAGTGAGTGAGTATGAATTGATACAAGCAAACAAGGCTCTTATTGAACTAAAGGAAAGCAAAATAAGGGGTGCTAAGGTACTGGTTATAAATAGATAGAAAACGTTTGAGGATGGACTTATGATACCTCTACCTGTCCAACCAGCTCATTACCTAGTGTAATGTCTGCATATCCCCAATTGTCATCTCCGAATGTATTAATCGGAGATCCATACAATGTCTTCGCAACCGCTTCGAATACCATGACATAGTCAAGCACATTTTTTTATTTTTATAGATTCTGGATGCAGTGAAGTATAACCACGTATATATGGTCTGTTTGTCCTTAATACCGCACATATAAC
>JAZGCJ010000174.1:0-6207 GCA_036476895.1 Thermodesulfobacteriota bacterium | reverse complement strand
AAGCCTTTTAAATGGAATGTGATATTAGATCAGTTTAAGCTAAACCAATCAAACATTATACAAGAAGATAGGGTAAAGAATAAAAAACAGGTACTTAATATACCTTTTATGGAACTAACATTAAGTCTAATCGGAACAACAAATGAGATAAATCTAGACCTGATAAAAGCAGATTTAAATATATATCCTGATAACATTGAAATCAGAGATCTATCCACAAAAATATCACTAAACGAAGATTCAGCCTCTTTAAAAAATCTTTATGGAAAAGTTAATAACGCAATATTAAAACTGGATGCGAGTATATCAAACTTTAAAAATCCGGCTTTTGAATTTGAAGGATCTGCCATAGGATATGAACTTGAAAATATTGGAAAATTAAATCTTATTATCAAAGGTAATGGGAAAGTCATTGATACAGATAACGTTAATGGCAGTTTCTCTCTGAATATTAAAGACTCAATTATCAAAGATAAAAACGTAAACGTAAATTTTAATAATATCAAAATGTCCGGGAGCGAAATTCACCTGGATCAAGGAGTAGTAAATACGGATCTGGGAAAAGTTTTTATTGATGGGATTATAAATATAAGACAAATATTAAAAAAAAGTGGAAGCAATAATTTTGATATTAATGTAACAGCTAATAATATATCGACTGCAGAAGTTCATGATTTATTGAAAAAACAGCTGCCGGACGATTCCAATATAAAAGACAAAGAACTTAAATCAGTACTAAATGCAGATTTAAATATAACGGGCAGTTGGGATAAAATTGAAGATTTAAAGATTAAAGGGTTAATCAATAATTTTGAAATTGTTGGAAAAAATGCCGGTGATCTGAAACTCAATGGGCAGGTAGAACTTGATAACTCAAGCTTAATACTGGATATTAATTTACAATTTTCAAAAGTAAACCTATCCGAGATCGTTTATAATCATAATCTGAAAAGTGATATTACCTTAGACCTTGCTATAACTAGCAAAGTTCCTCTAAAGGGAGAATTCCTCCAGAACTTTACGGCTAGTGTTAACGGAGAGATCAAGCCATCTTATATATATGGAATAAACATTAATAAAGGTATAATAGATTTTGATTTCAGAAATGAGCAATTGGAAATTAATGACGTTAATCTTGTATCCGATTCATTTAACTTTAGTGCCGAAGGCAACAGCGCCCCTGAAAGTACTAACAACATTAATTACAAGCTGGATGTAAATGATCTCGGGTTTCTATATGCCATATCAAAAGAGCTTAACTTAGAGGGAGAGCTAAAAGCCAGGGGTAATATAAAGGGGAAACTTAACTCACCCGAAATAAAGTTTGAATCTAAAATCTCAAACTTTAAATATATAAATCAGAAAATCGGGGTTGAATCAATTGCAATAAAAGGAGACGTGCTGGTTGCCCCTGAAGACATGCAAGTAAATATAAAAGGCAATGCAACCCAAATATCTGTAAATAGTAAAACCATTGAAGAATTAGATGTTGATATTAAAACTGAAAATAAGATCATCTCGGGACAAATCGATATTAAGGGGACTGAAAATAACTCAGCACAGATAGTATTTGATTCCTCGAACCTGTTCGAAGAGCAAAAGGATATAGAAATATCAAAACTTTTGATCAGCTATTCAGGAAAAGATATCCAGAATAAAGAATCAATATACATATCAACAAAGCCCGGGCAGATCGATATATCAAGCTTAAATCTGTATTCGGAAAATAGCTTCATAACTGCTGACGCAACTATCATTAATGGGAAGGCATCAAAAATAAACTTAGATATTACAAATCTTGATCTGTCAAACCTTTCCGAGACTATTCAATTAAACCCACCGGTTACAGGAACTGTTAATGCGAATCTAAAACTTGCCGGAACAGTTTCAGACCCTGTTATAGAATGCACCGTTGATACCGATTCGTTAAGCTATAGAGAATTTTCCAGTGACTCACTTGATGTGAAAATCAATTATCTGAACGAGAATCTCGACCTATTTTTAAATGCGAGTTCCGGTGGGAAGGATATTCTATATATAAAAGGACAAGCAGATATAGATCTTAATCTAAACAATATACACAAGAGTTTAGAGAAATCGGAAGTACAGCTGGTAATGAAATCAAGCGGCGTTGACCTAAGTCCGATTGCAGGAATAATGAAGGATATCGATGAAATTGACGGCAAGCTAATTATTGATCTTAAAGCGTCAGGCAAGATACTCAACCCCTCTGTGAATGGCAATATGGCTCTCAATGAAGTAAATCTAAAGGTCTCACTACTAAGAAATAATATTAGAATTCATAACGCTCAACTTATAATGAATGGGAGCAATGGAATTTTGAAGGAATTAGACATCCATACAGGCGACGGTACCGGAAAGTTTAGCGGTCAGATCGATCTCAGTGACTTTTCTTATCAAATAAATGGAAAATTAGACAAACTGCTGCTCAAACCGGAAAGGATCTCTGCAAATTTAACCGGCAATATTGATTTGGAAGGCAAGAATGAGAAGATAGATATTAAGGGTGACCTGAAAGTGGACAAGGCAAGGGTAAATCTGCCCAAGGAAAAGCAAAAGCAAGTAGCAGATATTAAGTTTGTTGAAGATAATGAGAGACCTGATGAGTTCATGATTGGAGAGACTAAAAAAACAGATTTCTTTATAGATAATGTAGCGATGAATATAACAATCGATGTAGCAAATAACTCATGGGTTAAGGGTCAAGGGGCAAATGTTGAACTGGGAGGAGAGTTAATAGCAAATAAGAAATATGGAGAAGATGTCAGATTATTTGGTAATATCGATGCGAAGAGAGGAACTTATGAAAGCTTTGGTAAATTGTTCAAAATTGAAGAGGGGAATATAAATTTTACGGGCAGACCAAAGATTAACCCGTTACTGGATATAAAGGCTCTTTACAATGTTGCATCAGTCAATATTTATATACAAATTACCGGAACAGCCGAGAAGCCCACGATTAACCTATCCAGCGATCCACCAAAGACAGAAAACGATATTGTTTCATACCTTTTATTCGGAACCTCATCTGAAAATATCGGAACAAGTCAAAGAAATTCTATCCAAAGTATTACATCTGGAATAGTAGGCGGAATTGCCTTAAATGAACTGGAGCAATTACTCGGCAACAAACTTGCATTAGACATTGTTAGTATTGGAGGAGGTGCAAGTGGCCCTCAGATAGAAGTGGGGAAATATGTAACCGATGATCTTTACATAGCCTATGAACGTGGGTCTGTGCAAACGGTTTACAATTCAACAGATATAATAGTGGATAAAATGTTTGTAGAATACAGAATTTTTGAGTTTTTAACACTTCAAAGTGATGTTGGCGGGGAAAATTCCGGTGCCGACGTGTTTTTCAATTACAACTATAAATAGATTAGATTTTGAATTCAGTTTCTTTGACTAATTCTATTTTGTAAACTTTTACTGTTCTGCTTTTCACTGTAGATGTCAGATAATTCGGGAACGAAACTGATGGATAAGAAGTTTCGGTCATACTTATCCCTGTGCAAAGATAACTAAAGAACATGGAGAGAACTAATTCTTTTACAGTATCATGAAGGATATGGTCCTAATAATACATCGCGGCAAGCCTGTCCTGAGTTCAATCGAAGGGATGACGCTCCTACATGGTTTAATTGTAATCCAGTACCGTAGGAACACCATTTCTGGTGTGTCTATGTTATCGCGGCTGGTAGCCGCTCCTACAAACGACGTGTTGTATAGTATTAAGCAATTGCTATAATGTATATATACATCATTAGGAGTTAAGTAATGAAAAGAACACAGATATATATAGATGAAAGCACCTATAAGTTCTTGAGAAAGGAAATGAAACTTACCGGAAAAACTATGTCTGAGATTATACGTGAAAGTATAAAAAGCAGGATGGGTAATAAACCAGATCAAATTCTAAAGAGAACAGACGATGTTTATGGTATATGGAAGAACAGAAAATTTGATGTTAAAAAGCATATAAGAGGCTTAAGAAAAGACAGAAAATCATGGTAGTTATTGATACGGATATTCTCATTTGGATTTTAAGAGGGGAAGAGAGTGTAAAAAGTAGATTTACGGAGATTGTTGTTGAAACAAAAGGGTACGTTTTTATAACTCCGGTCCAGGTTTCAGAAATATTTACCGGTTTAAAAGAAAATGAGAAAATAAAGACACAAGCCTTTCTTGAATCTTTAAATATGATCGACATTGATAAACAAATTGGAGAAATTGCTGGGGAATATATTAGAAAATACAAGAAGTCACACAGCGTGACTTTAGCAGATGCTTTAGTAGGGGCTTCAGCAAAAGTGAATGAATTTAAACTCTGGACTTTGAATTCAAAGCATTATCCAATGTTCGAAGACAATGAATTCGCTCGATAAATCACGGCTGGAAGCCGTTCCTACAAATCTGGATTCCCGATTGAAACATCACGGGAATGACGAATGGGGATATTAATAGAACAAATCCAACATATTTGAAAACAATTTCATTCAACAAAATCCTCCCCACTTATCTTAGATATAGCCCACATTGTATGTCTTTTTAATAAGGGTTCTTTTTCCTTTTGCAAAAACATTTTCAACCTGGGAATATTGTCATTGTCTCCCGAGTTGCCCATTGCGATTAATACGTTTCTCAAAAAGCCTTTTCTCTTTGCCCTCTTAATCGGACTCTTTTTAAATTTATTCCTGAATTCCTCTTCGTCCAGATCAAGCAATTCAGACAACAAAGGATTTATTAATCCATCCCTTGGTATAAATTCCTTATTGTTTTTCACTTCTGCTTTTTTATTCCAGGGACAAACATCCTGGCATATATCGCATCCAAAGATATTATTTCCCATTCCATCTCTCAAGGCGGGTGAAATATCTCCCTTCAACTCAATAGTCAGGTATGAAATGCACCGGTTTGAATCAATCACATAAGGTTCGGGAAATGCATTTGTCGGACACGAATCCAAACATCTTGTACATGTCCCACATCTATCAACAGCAGGATTATCGTATTCAAGCTCTAAATCGGTAATTATCTCACCTACAAAAATCCAGGATCCAATATCCTGATTAATTAAACAGGTGTTTTTCCCAATCCATCCAATTCCGGAGTATTTTGCAAAAACTTTTTCCAACACTGGACCGGTATCCACATAAAATCTGTGGTTAAACCCTTCTGGCAACATTTCATTTATGTGGTCCAATAGAAGTTTTAACTTCCCCCTGATCACATCGTGATAATCCTCACCCCATGCATAACGTGATATCCAGCCCCTTTTATTATCTTCAAATTCCATAGAGTACGGAACATCCGTATTGTAATTAACGGCACACGATATAACCGACTTAGCAGAAGGTACTGTAATCCTTACATCAGCTCTTTTCTCAGGGTCTCTAGCCATATAATACATTTCTCCCTCATACCCCTTTGAAAGCCATTCTTTATATTTTTGATTCTCGGGAAACTCAGCTATCGGGGATATTCCGATCAGGTCAAACCCTAATTTTAATGCCTTACCTTTAATTGAAAGGGTTAATGACTTTATTTCTTCTTTTCCAATCATTTTCTCAACTGTTCAAGGTGAAATTCCACCCGGGAACTGCTTAGCCATTTTAATTAAATTAAAAATCTCAGACAATGCACCCATATAACTATAGTTAGATACATAATAACAATTCTTTTTCAGATCTAACTCCACATCTTGTGAAGTTAAAGTCATTTTAACTTCCCTAAATACTTCAATATCTTTTTTATTATAACAATAAAGAGCAATATTCGATGGATTAATATTGAGTTGCTCAAGCAAATTATCAAAAAATTCTTTATTCTCGATCTGTTCTCTGCTTATATGTTCGTCTGTTAAATTATTGTTGCCGTCCCCCGTCTCATTTCCCTCTATGGAAAATGATACTGTCTGAACACCGATTTTTCTTAGCTCGTTAATACCAGCTTTACAATCTCCACAACCACTGGTATCAGCAGTGAATGAATCGGAATTTATTAGAAGCAACTTTACTTTGGACAATCCTTTTACAAGATCTGTTCTCAATCTCCTATACATAAAACCCTTTTTTAAATAATAGTTTATTATAGAACTTGATATAAACAGTACATTTTTTTGTATAATGTATATATATGATTCCACTTAGGGATACAACGAAAACCGATACATTCCCGTACGTT
>JAZGCJ010000173.1:0-3019 GCA_036476895.1 Thermodesulfobacteriota bacterium | reverse complement strand
TCCTGCTTTTTTTCCCCAAAAAAAGAGGCAGTCTTTAAACAAAAGCGTAAATACACAACAGTTATGGGAATCCTAGATAAGAAGCATCCCGTAAATGGATCGACCTCATCCTTGCATTTTAAAAAATCGTCACTCAATACTTGGGCATAAGCCGAAAAATTTAGAATTCGGATATAATCCCCGATCAGTTTACCTACATAGGATGACTCAACAGCTTCCTGGACGAAGGCTTCTTTGTCGTGCCGCATGAAAAAACCTGCTTTGTGAGCATAGCCAAGTCTCTCTGGTAAGTTGAATAAAACTGAGAAAACATAAGCCTGATCCTCAGCACGGCCAATGAATGAAGGAGTGAAGGGACGATGACTACGGAGGCTATCCACCAGGATTCCACTGATACCGCCTGTGATGTGTATGCGTTGAATACAGGCCCGCCGGCCATCCAATTTAACCGATTGGTAGCGAGTCATCATTTCTGCTTCGGTAGATAGTGCTTGGGGCAATACACTAAAGAAAACATATTCATCTGCATTTAGTTCTCTTTCAGGAATAACAACATCTGGATTAAAAAGCCCGTTGCCAATATCTCGTTTATTTACAAGTGCCCCGGCAATCATACCCAGTTCAATCGATTGACCCTTCCAATCAGTGCCATGAGCTCCCCAAAGAGAGGTTGATAAATGTTCAAAAGCAGAAGCATGGGTTTGCTCAACTAACTCTTTTTGAGGAAATACTTGATCCATATCAATTTTGAAGGTGCCTTTCACTTCGGGATCAATGAGTACTTTCCAAAATACCGTGATTGCTCTCAGAAAGCTGTAGTGTCTCCCGTATTCGCCGTCTACACCAAACATGCTCAATAAATCCTCTGCGTTTTTGGTCGGAAGATAATGTTTCAGAGCAGGTACAATGACTTTTTTGATCAATTGTTTGGTATCGGCCTCTGTAAAAGCAAACACTTCAAGATTTTTTAGCCCTTCGGATTCTGACAAAATCTCTTGCAGATAGTTTTTGGCAATCTGGTGTAAGCCTTCATGAGTAACTGAAACTGAAAGGATGCAAGTGACCCTCTCATGACTTATGTTGCCCCGATCTCTTTCAAATTCTACAGCTTTATCTAAACCACGAAGCCCATAGAGAATCTCATTGCTCTCTCGTTTTATACCAATTGGAATGGGGTGATCATACCAGTATAACTGGGGCTCTTGCATCGTTTGCCGGATGCTCGATTTCAGAGCAGCACTACACTCCAGTTCTGAAATTGGCATTGAGGGCAAAGGAATCGTCAAAAGAACGTTAGAAGAAAAAATGATTTGGTGTCCCGGATCATTAATTGGAGAGGAATTAAGTTCTGTAATTATGACTGTACGTTTTTCTCGTAAACTCTCAACTCGATTGTTCCAATTCGTAATAATTCCTTTCCCTTCTGGAAAGAACACAGACCATAGGTTTTCTCGAATTTCGCTTTGCTGATATATATTTTTTTTAGACAGCCATTCGCACAGGTTTTTCAAACGACGAGTAAACTCAGCATCTTTGCGGCAAATCGTTTTGATTTCTTGATGTATGAGGTCGATTCCATTCAAATAGAAATTCGCCACCTCTGCCCATTCAGGGAATTTGGCAAACTGTTTCAGAACGTTTTGAGCTTCCTTAAATCTCAGGTGTTTTCTACCAGCAAGCATAATTATAAAAGCTGAGTTCAACCTCTTGGATATTGCTGTATCGTTCTCTTCTGTTGTTGCAAATTGTTGATCAAAGTTGAAACGGACAACTGACTCTTTATCTAAATGGATTAATTGATTAACGATAAACTGAAGATGTTCGATCATAGAAAACTCTATAGAGCAGTAATTACAAAACATTCCGCTCGTGAATTGATTACTTCTGATACCTGAATGGCCAACTCTCGTGTAGGAACCAGAATGAGTGCCTGAACTGTTTTAGAATCTGTGTTAACCATGTCTATCAGAGGTAATCCAAATGTAGCTGTTTTGCCTGTACTTGTTTGGGCCTGAGCGATGATATTAGTATCATCTCATAGCAATACGGGGATAGTCATAGCCTGAATTGCAGTTGGCTCTTCAAAACCCTTTTTATTAATGGCGTCCAGTACTTTCGTTGAAAGTCCAAGGTCATTAAACGGCTTTTTGGTTACCATATATCTCTTTTCTTCTAATTATTATCTATTTACTCAATCGAACTTAACAAATATACAATACTACCTGCAAAAAAGATACCAAAACATCTCTAAGCATATTAAACATATGTATTCAAGCCAGATAGAAATAGCCAAATCAGTTTTGCTTTTTTACAGATATTGCATTATCGTAACAGTTACCGTTTCTATTCATGCTTTGTATAAATCCATTGTCAGATAACAGCTGTAAAACATCATAACTAGCATATTGTGATCCTCTGTCAGAGTGAAAATGGTACCGGAGAGATAGAAGGATTGCAGGTTTTTTCCACATCACATATATTATTAAGTCGATTCATACTTCTAACCATTTTACTAGAAACACTTTGATCAAATCAAGCATCGGTACAAGTTGTGGATATATCAGACAAATAAGAAGGAGAAAATAAATTGAATATAAATGGGGACGCGTCTTCACATTTGACAATTGGTATTAGTTAACTAAGATTCCCTCACATGGCAAGACCATTGAGGCTTGCATTAGAAAAAGTATAGGATTAAGGGGTAAGGGATATGGGGTAGGGTTTAAATAAATAAAATATTTAAAGCTTAATATGCAATTTTCTATTGGTAGCTAAAAGATCAAATTTTTTCTCAGGTTTAAATTCATTCCATTTATAAGGTGATTCATCATCACCTCCAGGGGTATAGAGGGGATTTTGACTTCCCTAATTTTAAATCATCAGCAATTTATTTAACCGAAGGTTTCTGATAGAAGCTGAAGTAGATAATGACTTTGAACAATGGCTTCGGTTTGGAATAACTAAGAAGGATAGAAGATGCGCGTTTCGACTCCACACAATGAGGTCACAAGTTCAGCCT
>JAZGCJ010000172.1:0-7886 GCA_036476895.1 Thermodesulfobacteriota bacterium | reverse complement strand
TATATTTTTCATTTTAAATTTTACATATTGTGAACACTATTTGAAATTAAAGTAATACTTTAATTATTTTTGATTTTTTGTAATTTTCTGACTGAGTTACTGACATATTTACTGACATTATGATTTTTTCGATTCTGAAAAAGAGCGTAACTCCCTGAAATCATTGGTGGAGATGAGGGGAATCGAACCCCCGGCCTCCGCCTTGCGAAGGCGGCGCTCTCCCAAGCTGAGCTACATCCCCATATCGTCATTGAATTCAAATGTAGTGTTCCTGATTAATTGATTAAGGCAAGACATTATAATACTGAAGATGGGGTCGCGTTTTCGCAATAGACAAATAATTACAACAAGTCCTCAATCTCTTTTAACGTTTTAATTAATTTTTTCCATACGGTTCTCAATCAGACCTAACGCAGCTCTGTGATATTTAACTTTACTGAAAAAGAGCTGTATGATCCTGAGTGTTGAGTAAACAAAGCTTGATTTTCAATACATTATCTGTCCTTTTTTTGTTAAAACATAAATAATATCGTCTATTTAAAACTTGACACCTTTATTTTTAATCAATAACAATAATACAAAAGACACACACCTTTTTTTCTAAGTGTCTCGGTCTGGCAGAAGCCCGGTTTGAGACCGGCTATCAAGTAGTTTCTAGCTGAGAATATGGGATAGCAAAAGTCCGAAGGGGGCAGCATATGCTGGGTATCAATGACAAAAATCGCAGGTGGTGGATCCTTACCGCGATGAGCGGGGTTCTGGGTCTGGTTGTGCTCGACGAGACCGTGGTCGGAGTCGCGCTGGCCACCATCCGGTCCGACCTCGATATGTCACAAGCGGCTTCCCATTGGGTCGTTAACGCCTATCTGTTGACGTTTACCTGCTTCGTCGCCTTCGGCGGACGGCTGGGAGATAGTCTCGGCTACGGAAGATTTTTTGTCCTTGGGGTGACTATTTTCGGTCTCGGCTCCCTAGCATCGGGCTTTGCCCCGGGCGGCTCATGGCTGATCACGGCACGTGCGATACAGGGTATCGGCGCCGCGATTATCTTCCCTGCCTCTTTGGCCATGATTACCAGTATCTTCCCCCTAGAACAGCGCGGTATGGCCTTAGGAATCCAAACTACCATTGCCGCTCTGTTCATGTCGCTGGGTCCCTTGATCGGTGGCTTTGTCTCTGAAGTTGTTTCATGGCGCTGGATCTTCTGGATCAACCTGCCTGTCGTTGTAATGATTGCATTGATTGAGCTTGCGGCTTTTGTACCATCGGGCCAGGGCAATCGCTCGTCCAGCATGAATGGCTTGGGCTCATTCGATTTTCGGGGCTTAATCACACTCATCGTCGGACTAAGTGTCCTGGTCATTGCCCTTATGCAGGGCACCGAGTGGGGCTGGAGCGCGCCGGCTACTTTGATACTTTTCTTTAGCGGTGTCGTTATGATCATCCTTTTCACGGTCACAGAGTTGCGGACATCTCATCCGCTGATAGAGATCGGCTTGCTCCGCATCGCGACATTTACTGGTGGCAACCTGGTGTTCTTTACGTTTCAGTTCAACAAGATCGCCGTCTTCGTTTTCATAGCGCTCTATCTGCAGGATGTGCTGCACATGTCGCCAATAAAAGCCGGGATTGCGTTGCTTATAGCGGTGGTGCCGACACTTTTCACGTCCCTTCTTTCCGGGAAATCAGCGGATCGATTTGGCTCACGATGGCCTTTGTTAATTAGTCTTTTTCTCAACGGTTCGGCATTAGTCGTAGTGGGGATCGTCACATCGTTTGATAATTACGCGTTGCTAATTGCACCACTCATTGTCTGGGGTGCAACGCTGCCGTTCATCGCAGTCTCTGCCCGGCGCGCCCTGATGAACGCTGTCCCGAAGTTGAAACGAGGTCAGGCGAGCGGAGTCAATCTTACGATCCAGATGCTCGGAGGTACGGTTGGAATGGCTCTTTGCGGTACCTTGCTGTTGGTGACCGGGGACTACCGCAGCCTTTTTCTCATGACGGGTGTCCTGACATTAATTACTGTGCTATGCGTTTGGCTAAGCGTCGAACGCTAGGCATTACCTTTTATTGGCAACCGCGCTAACGCGGGCCCCTTTTTTCAGTTGTAGATTTGACCCCTTAAGTTTCGGCTAATGCAAGCGGTTTAGCGTCCACGGGAGGGAATTGTGTAGTTCTAGGTTTGAAAAAACTTTGGTAGTCTTATTCTTCTATTTCTACCGCATTTTCAAGATTATTATAGTATTCTATGCATGGAGTACAGACTCCATCATCATCAACCCATTCAGGATGATCCATTTTGATCAAATCAATCAATATTTGCTCAGTTAAGTGTTCTACAGAGTCTGTATCCTTTCCACATAGTGAACAAATTGGCATTCAATTCTCCTCAAATAAAATTTAGTCCAATTTCAATCTTATAGATAATATTTTTAATTACAAGTTTCAAATGTTGAAGCTATATTTAATAAGGTCTAAATTTTGGTAATTTGAGGCTTATTAATATTATTTTTGTAAGACCTATAGTCCTAATCTGTATAATTAAAACTAAATAACAAATCCAGATATACAGACTTTTGTCCATATCAATAATCTTACTTAAGTCCAATTATATTCTTTGTTCAGTTCTATAATCTATTCACTAGATGGGTATTAAGGATAGTTTAGAGCTAGTTAAAATAAAAGATAGGTATAGGCAGTTAGAAAAAAGAAGCGGAAAGATTCAGTACGTTTCCAATTCAAGAAGTTTAAATGTAAAATGCATTTACTGTGGTAATAGTGCAATTGATACTACACGCAAGCTATGTAAAATCCACTATATCAAACTAAAGAAACTGGGTCTTCCTCAATTAACAAATAATTTACGATCTGTACAAAATCGAGGTGTATGTATTGTTGAAGGATGCGAAAGTAGTGGTAAGAGAGAAGGTTTATGTGGAATGCATTATAGAAGACTTGTTAAGCTTAGAGTTATTAGAATGTAAGAGTTTCTGTACCCCTTCCTTATTTCAAGCTATGCATATACTTCCCTCTAGTTACAATTATCCATACATTTTTTCGATTAGTTCACTCCCAAATAGGTAGGCAGAACTTAATTTTCAACTTCTAATACGTAAGTCAGATTGTAATACAAACGGAGGTATGTTTTCTAAACCTTATCGAGTTGGTGAAAGAAGCAAAAAATTAAACAATTTACTGGTAGCTTCTCGTAATCCATTTAATATGACTTGCTATCTCGGAAAGATAATCGATTAAAGCAAGATAAGAAGAAGATGCTTTCGGTAAACAACTACCCTCAATTAAGCGATCATAATGCCAAATAGAGTATTCGTTTACAATTTCCTGAAAATTTTTAATCTCTTCTAATACATGTGTAACTAGCACTTTATTATTTGTTTTTATAATATCGCCAACATATTGAAGCAGCTCAGTCAAATTCTCAAATAGCATATTGATTTCTTTTAGTGCCTTATCACTAAAACATATACCATCTTCAATAATGGAGTTAGAACATCTTATAAGAAGTTCAATATTGTCACCTATTCTTTCTAGGTGTGTAGGAACAAGACTTAATAGTTCCAAGTTCCTTGTGGGTTCTCTGCTTTTAGATAATGCGGCAATTATTAGTGGTACAAGTGTTTTTTCTTTCAGGTGGATTTCCTGACCAATTTCTTCCGCTTGGCTCAGTCGTTCTTTATTTAGCTTTCGAAATCCTTCGAATGTTAATTCAAACATTTCCTTAGTCGATTCACACATTCTAAGGATTTCAAGTTCAAAATTGGGCTCCTTAATAACATTATTGTTTAACATTGACTTTCCCCTTAAAACAATTAATGAATAAAGAACACATTGTTATTATACCATTTGACTGGAACGAGGTTAAGTATGTTTAAGAAGATTTCAGAAACAGATCTTAAACTTTATACTGATGAACTGATGAGTTTGATACATTATTGAAAAAGCTGTTCTGATGGCTTAAAAATCGTCTGAATAAATCATTTTAAGATCCCAGTTGTTCATATCGAGAAGGATGGAATCCCGGAATTCTATTTTATTGCCGGGCTCATTGGTGGTATATATCAATACTGTTGGAGTATAATCGACAACACTTTTAGCGGAACTAGCTTCTCTGAATCCTTTTGATATCTAGAGATGGTGTTTAAGTTGGTATTACCTGGATTATTTTTTCATTGGGATTTGCTATGGCAACAATGAAGATGTTCAATCCATTACCTTGACTGGGAGCTATAAATTCTCTTTTAGGCCCTAAACTTCTATTCTTCTCGGTACTTATAGCTCTTGCAGCGATTGAACTTAGATCTTCAATGGCTGCAGCAAAAGAGCATTTAAGCTCACTTTCTCATGCGTTCGTTACGACAGTTATCTTTGCCCTTCTGTTAAGCCTGCTCATCTCGATATTTCTTGATCTTGCCCAAGTTTACTCATCAACTATAGACAATTATGTAAGCCTATTGTCTTTTAAGTTCTTTATAACTTCGATCTACCTTATTCTAATAGCAACATTTCTCTACAAATCGATTTTTGAAAAGTGGTAAAATCGAGCACCAGTTGTCTGGCCTATATAAACAATAGAAGTCACGTCTTCAAAATTGATAAATAATTACAACAAATCCTAAATCTCTTTTGGCATTTTATTTAATCTTTTATTTACAGAAATTTCTCTGAAAAATTAAATAATACAACAATACAAGCCTGACCATGTTCTTTCGGGATATATGTTATGGAATGGAAAAAAAGCCCCAAGGTTTTACGACAAAGGGGCTTGTCAAGAGATGGATTGACAAGTGATATATCTTTCTAAATACTAAGAACAGAAAGGGTCTATGCATAAAATGGATTAATTGATACAAATGAAATTAAGGCTCATACGTAATGCCACGTTAAGAATCAATTACGCAAATAAAGAGTTTGTCATTGATCCTTCTTTGATGCCCAAATATACGATTGAATCCTTTGCGGGTGTTTCGCGAAATCCACTTGTAGATCTGCCATGTCCGCCCGAAGAGGTAGTGGAGGGTATAGATATGGTCATAGTTTCTCACCTGCATCCCGACCATATAGATCCACTTGCTCAACAGTTACTCCCTAAAGATATTCAGATGTTTTGTCAACCATCGGACGAGAATATCCTCAGGCAAGGTGATTTTCAATCGGTATCCGGTATAGATGCCTCTGTAATTTGGGATGGTATAACTATAATGCGTACAGCTGGCCAACACGGAACCGGAATGATGGCACGGCAGATGGGGAATGTATCTGGGTTTCTCTTTAAGGCTGAAAATGAGCCGACTGTCTACTGGGCCGGAGATACCATTCTCTTCGAAGGGGTAATACATACAATAAGGGAATTTAAACCCGAAATCGTTATTACACATTCGGGAGGTGCGAGGTTTCCTGGAAGCGCTCCAATAATTATGGATGACGAACAAACTGTTGGGGTATGCCGGGAGGCAAGTCAAGCCATTGTAGTAGCAACACATCTGGAAGCGCTCGATCACTGTACAGTTTCGCGAGCAAAGCTTAGAGAATGTGCCGAAAAAGGTGGAATTACTTCCGATCGACTTCTAATTCCGGAAGATGGGGAAAGTATTACTTTTTAGCTATTTTAAGCGCTCAAAGAGCACCTCATTATTGAACTAATTTCCTCTTCTCTCTTTGCTCTATTTTCTTCTCAAAGACCCCCTTACTTAGACTTGCCACCTTTACAATTAATGTTGAGTATGCTGGCTATAGGTGACTGAAGGCTGGTTAATAAATCCAGTGCTTCAAGAGATAGAAAAATCGGCTGATTTAAAAATATAACTTTTATATATTAAAAGAATATCGAGGGGTTGCTTTATTCTTTAAAAACTTCCACCTCAATAGGTGACCCCATATTACAGTTTGATACCTGTTGTTTATACTGAATAATAATGGTAAATACGTATAAGGAGGTTTCAAATGGCTATAAAGAAAAAAAAGCACGCAACTGGGAAAGTAAAGCCAGGTGATACAACACAACGTGTAGCTGTTGAGCAGATTAAACAAAGAGGAGTTGATGTAAAAGGCCTAGTGGAAAAACTCATTGATGCAGCCGGTGCAGAATTTACAACTTATTATTATTACACAATTTTGCGTATGTATCTGGCTGGGAACGAAGATTATAAAGAGATATGTGAAGACGCCCGTATTGAAGATCGCGCTCACTTTGAGTTTATTACCCCTAGGATTTATGAGCTGGGTGGTGATTTGCCTCGTGATATTCGTAGATTTGCCGATCGTGCAGGGTGTCCCGATGCTTACCTACCGAAAAATCCGACACCCACGAATATACTCACCGTTTTATTGGAAGCTGAGCGTTGTGCAATTCGTACCTGGAGTGAAATCTGTGATTTAACCTTTGGCAAAGATCCGCGCACATACGATATGGCATCGCGTATTCTTCAAGAAGAGATTGAACATGAAGCTTGGTTCATAGAACTATTGAGTTATGAACGTGATGGTAAAGTGGTACCATCCGGACATTTCCGTCGCGGAGAACCCGGTGAAGCACCTTACAGTAAAAACAGAGGGTTTTACAATCCGTAAAATATTTTTTATTTAAGTTATCATTTCCTCTACAAAGGTCTTTTAAAAAATCTTGGGGCTGGGATTAAGTATTTATCCTGGCCTCTTAACAGTTTATTACACTTAAAAAATGCCTTATTATAAGGTCAAACTTATTTTTCCAGATGGAAATGAAAAACAAATAGAGGTAAGCAAAAACCAGCATATCCTTGATGTTGCTTTAGAGGAAGGTATAGAATTACCGTTTAGCTGCCTTCAAGGATGGTGTTTAAGTTGTGCAGCACGTATTATTGAGGGCACTGTTGACCAAGAAGATTCACGGCGTTATTTCAAAGAAGATAAGCAAGAGGGATTTTGCTTGTTATGTACCGGAAAACCAAAATCAACCCTTCTGTTACAAACTAACGCTCAAGAACAGATGAGAAAGGCAAGGGGAAAGCACAATTTGCCTTATCCTAAGGGAAATTGGGGCAAATAGCAAATAGATATAAAACAGAATTCTACAACTAAATTGAGTGGTAAAGAAGGGGACGTTACTATTTTATCATTATCCCACTTTCCAATTACCAAGTCTTTCAATCTCAAGGAGTTTCTTTATCGACCAGTCTCCAATCTCTAATCTCTATCTTTTCATATCCCTTACCCCATAATCCATACCCCTATTTCCAATCTCCTAATCTCCACTTGTCTCTAGTCTCCAATCCATACCACATAATCCCTAGTACCATAATCCATATCCCTAATTCCAATCTCAATTGGTCTCCCAATCTTCACTTATCTAGATTAGAGTAATCATGTAGCTCTTGCCATGTGAGGGAATCTAACTTAACTAATACCAATTATCAATTGTGAAGATGCTACCCCGTATGTTTGTACCGGGGCATGGTTATCACAAAACTAAGATAAGGAAAGAAATCCAATGTTTAGAACGAGCAATCCAAGGCTAAAGGGGCAGGATCATTATCGTGGCCAAGAAAAAACACCAAATCGGCCCTTCCAAAAACAAGCAGTAGCGCATCAATGCGTGAATAGGTGGTGTGTGAGGAAGTCGTCAGCTGATACTTTCATGAATCACCTCTCGCAGCAAACGCGCCAGTTCCTTGTCCTCGTGGTCGATGTGTTTGACGATCTCGTGCGCTCTTGGAGTGAGCCGGTGGTAACCCCAGTGTGATCTCCGCTTGGTCTCGTTCCAACCTTCACGCTGAAAATAAAGCGGCAGGTTGACATCGAAATAGGAAATACTGTCTGCATCTTTGAGCAGATTGGAGCCGGGATCGCCACCCACCTCATGGAACTCTACCAGCCGACAGGACTCC
>JAZGCJ010000171.1:0-4117 GCA_036476895.1 Thermodesulfobacteriota bacterium | reverse complement strand
ATTAATTTCTACTAATTCAACCGCTCTTTCTGCAGCAGTTCTTGCTTTTTCATAATTTCCGCACAGCTCAAGAGTAAATGAATAACTCGAAAAATAGTAGCCAGAATTTTTATTCTGGTTGAGAATGGGGAACAACAACTACTGCAAGGCCAGAAGTTGTTATTTTCACGGTAGAGCTTCCAAAAACAAGAAGTGGTAAAATGTGGTATATGATTAATGAGGCGTCTTCTATGGGGCATGGCGAAAGGTCATGTCCTTGGTGATACAACAACTCTTGCCGACCCGGCGTTTGTAAAACAGCTCAAAGATCTATATGAGGATAAGGAATAAAATAAAAATTATTACAAATAATCCTCTATAAGTTTTATAGCTTTTGATATACCGTCTTCGCTTTGTAAACGATAACCCATATTCTTGGAATTAGTTATAATCTCTTCAGAATTTAAAGCTCTCTCAATTGCATCTATGAGTTTAGTTATACTTAACTTAGTTTGTGGAATGGGTTTCGGCCCCAGCCCCAAATCGTAAACTTTATACCCCCAGTAATACTGATCCAAAAAAAACGGAACTATAATAGAAGGTACCCCGGCTCTAAACCCCGCAGCGGTTGTACCGGCACCGCCGTGGTGAATCACAGCTTTTACCTTCGGGAAGATCCAGTCGTGTGGAATATAATCCGTTACATAGATATTTTCAGACATCTCAACTCGTCTAATTCCGCCCCAACCGGATGCGAATACCGCCCTTTGTCCTGTATAACCGATCGATTCCAAAATCACATTCGTCATCCTTTCCGCATCCTTGGCAGCCATACTTCCAAAACCAACATATATTGGTTTTGATCCATTTTCCAAGAAATTTATTAAATCGGGTGGAGGTGTCCAGTTAAAGTCATCTAAAAACCAATAACCCGTTACCTCTATATTGCCCACCCAATCTCCAGGTTTCTTAAACACCGATGGACTTATTCCATAAAGAATGAGATCCTGCATTTTCAAATACCCGTTGTAATTTAGTTTAGATATGGGGGGCAAATTCAGAAATTCAGTTCTAAATCTATTTATGTTTGATCGAAATGGCAGCCAGCTGAAATAATGTGACAGACTCCATGAAAGCCTATTAACTACCGATCCCAAATCCTTAGCTGTAACAATCAAATAACTGGGAAATTCCGCTGTAGAATGTATAGGTGAAAGATAGGCCCCTATTGAAGGAATTTGTAATTTCTCACTAATATGTGGCCCCCAATAAAATCCTAAAGGAGAATAAATAATTGCGTCAGAATCTTGTGATGCATTGTAACAATCTACCCCCATTTCATATATCATGGGGCTTATAAGTTTGACAAAGTTCCTCCAGGACCTGAATGTATTACGACCTGAACCTACTGATGCTCGCCCTGCTTCCGAATCCAAGGCTTCTCTTGTATTACCGCTAATCCGGAAAAATTGCAATCCATAGCTTCTCACTAAATCTTCGAAAATGCATTGGGTAGCTATAACTACCTCGTGGCCTTTTTTTTCTAAAGCCATTGCGAGAGCAACAAATGGTTGCAAATCCCCTCTAGAACCAATTGATAAAATAGTGATTCTCATATTGATTTACAGAAAATATAATAAAAAAAAAGAAAAGAAAAATAAAGGTGTTTACAAAAAAATGGAACTTTGAAGAACTACCCTTCTTCAGAAGACTTTATTGATTACTAAGCAATATCCTTTAGTGTAAGTCCGTTTTGCTTTAGAAAAGGAAGCAGACCCTTTTTATCTATTGTTCTTATAGCCCTGGTCGATAACCTGATTCTAACAGATCGATTTAATTCAGGGACAAAGATCCTCTTCCAATGAAGATTAGGATTTTGGCGGCGCTTAACCTTTTGGTTTGAATGTGCAACATGATTCCCAACCAATGGTGCTTTTCCAGTAATCATACACTTTTGAGACATTTCATAACCTCCAGATTACTTGCCTTCCTTGAATAGCACATGGCGCTTCAGAACAGGATCGTACTTTTTTAACTGCAGTTTATCAGTCGTATTGTTCTTATTTTTCCTGGTGTAGTAAATATAAGGACTTTCGGTACTTTTTAATTTAACTAATACTCTAGTTGTTGATTTCCCCATGGTTCACTCCTGTTTATTTAACCGCCTAATTTAAAGGATCAATAATTATTATGTAATTTTTTCACAAGATCAAGTAGTATTTTGACATTTTAATGAATCCTTAATTAATTTATAGAATCTAAACCTTTTATAGATTATAATTTATTGAGCAACTCTATATTATTTAAAGGAATTGGAAATGAGGCTTGCAGTTTGCTGCAATTTATGTTAATTGTAAGTCTTAAGTTAAACACAAATTTAGGAGGTATTATTGATATGAGAAAGTGTTTGTTTACCGTTTTAATGTTTTCCATCGCATTACCGTTATTGGCACTGTCAAGCTATGCCGAAGAAACCATGGACACGGAAGGATCAGTAATCTGTATTGAAGTTGATGAAGAGGGCAATATGCAATCTAAGACCGAATTCACAGAATGTTCCGGAACGATGATTATGATAACCGATGATAAGTCCTATGCCCTTCAGGGTACAAAAGAAGATGTTAGTGCTTTTATGGCAGATGGAAAAGGAGGAAGACGTACAGTTAACGGAGTTTTAAAAGGTCACGAGAGGGGTTGGATTCTAGCCTCTGCTTCAGCGATTAAAGATACAACACCGGGTGAGGATGTAGAGGTAACGGGTACAGTTGTCTGCTTACTTCCAAACTATGCGGAAGGCAATGTCCAGCCTTTTGTAGCAGCAGGAGATTGCAGTGAGAAGGAACCTCATTCACATGTGATAAAAACCAAGGGTGGTCAAGTATATGCTCTCCATGGCTCTGAAGATGCAATTGTTGCTATACAAAAAGGAGATAAACAAAGCGTATCCTTGAAAGGTCAGGTTCAGGGAAGCCAGGGTGCCTGGGTATTATTTGTTAACTAATTCTTGTTAGCAAGTTTTATTTCTTAAATTATTAAAATAAATATCAAGAGGGTAAGTTTATCGCTTACCCTCTTTTCATATTTAAAAAACTGAAAATAACCTTTCTCTATCCGCTAAAACATTAAGTTAACGAATTATTCAATCTAAATTAACTGCATATTTCAATTCAGTTCATTTATAACTTATAATTAAACCGGGATGAACAGGGTTAAAAATCAGAATAAAGAAATTGATGAATTGTTTGGAGAGGTCGACTTACAGGTTCGTCCCAGAAGAAACAGAAAGAGTGAATCAATCCGTTCACTGGTAAGAGAAACAACCCTCAATCCGGAACAGCTGATTTACCCGCTATTCATTCACGATAATAAGCATGATGAAGATATTGTTTCCATGCCAGGGTGCAAGAGATGGAGCATTAACGGCATTCTGGGTGAAATTGAACGCTCGATCCAAGTTAATATTGGATCAATCATGTTATTTCCGGCTATTGACGATTCCCTGAAATCCCCAACTGGAAAAGAATCTTTTAATAACAACGGCCTCATTCAACGGGCGATAAAAAAAATTAAAAAAGAGTTCCCGGAAATATCCGTAATTACCGATATAGCCCTTGATCCGTACTCAAGTGACGGCCACGACGGAATAGTTTCTCCCGACGGAAAAATATTAAACGATGAAACAGTTTCAATTTTATGTTTACAAGCGCTCTCACATGCAAGGGCAGGGGTTGATATAGTCTCACCAAGCGACATGATGGATGGAAGGGTAGGCGCTATCCGTAACGCTCTTGATGAAGAGGGTCATGAAAACGTTTCAATCCTTTCCTATACAGCAAAGTATGCCTCGGCATTCTATGGACCATTTCGAGGAGCTTTAGGTTCGTCACCAAGATTCGGAGACAAAAAAACCTATCAGATGGATCCTGCAAATTCACGAGAAGCTCTAAGGGAACTATACTTAGATGAACTGGAAGGTGCCGACATTGTCATGGTAAAACCAGCCTCACACTACCTAGATGTGATAAAAATGTTTAGGGAAAACACAAATCTACCGATTGCCGCATTTCAGGTTAGTGGGGAATATCTCATGATAAAATCCGCGTCAGCCTCTGGATGGCTTGATGAAGAAAAAGTATTG
>JAZGCJ010000170.1:0-2563 GCA_036476895.1 Thermodesulfobacteriota bacterium | reverse complement strand
TTATATCAAACCTTAAGCTAATATCAATTGTTGCTTAGTCGCCTGGAAACTGACATTCGTATATGCGTTTGGCCACTGTTTAATCAGAAATGTCACAACCAATACAAGTGAAGTGTGCCTTCGCTTCTTTGAGAAATAGCTAAAAGCCACAACTTACCTCCAGTAATTCACAACTAGTTTTCTATTGATATATACCAACAAATCTTTTTACTACTAATTTTAAAGTATCGATCATTGTGGACGTAACGTTCATCTTACTGGCGCTCTCCTTCTGATCATATCTTAGAATTAAAGGCACTTCGTTCATTATTGCCCGCATTTTACGTAATTTTAAAAGAATATCCACCTGACATGAAAAACCAGGCTCGTTTATAAAACTATTCTCCCACAGATCAAATGCCTTGCATAAGAAACCTGCCCTGTATGCCCTGTATCCGGACGTATAATCCCTTACTCCTCTTGTGGGGAAAAGCAACCTGAAAAGCATATTCCCGCCAAAACTGATGGTTTTCCTTACCAAAGTCAGTCCAATTACCCTAGCGCCAGGTCTATACCTCGATGCAATTACAACATCATTCCCTTCTTCAATAAATGTTGACATCCTGTATATCAGCCCTGGGGAATGTGTATTATCAGCATCCATGGTCACAATAATATCATTTTCATCAGTATTCTTTAATGAGTATAATAATCCGGTCTTTATCGATTCACTGAGTCCCTTGTTTCTGGTATGTTCAACCAGTTTTACCATAGGCAGATTTAATTCCGAAACTATCTTGGCCGTATTGTCCGTGCTACCATCATTTACCACTATCACCTCAAAGGCATTAAACCTCTCACCGAGGATGCGCTTAATATCCATAATCAGGGGTAATATGGTTTCTTCTTCATTGTATGCCGGCAGTACGATCTTAATCACTTTTCTGAATTACTCCCAGACGTTAAGTTTTTTGTTAAAACATCAACAATCCTCCCTGCAGCTTTTCCATCGCCATATGGATTGATTGTCTTGGACATTTCATCATAGGCCTCTTTATTATTTAAAAGCTGTTGTACTTCTCTGGAAATTATATCTTTTTTTGTGCCTACAAGCCTTAATGTCCTTGCCTCTATACCTTCAGATCTTTCAGTAGTGCTTCTCATGACTAAAACAGGTTTGTGTAAAGAAGGTGCTTCTTCCTGAATACCACCAGAGTCCGTCAGTATAATATAAGACTTACTCATAAGATATACAAAGTACTCATATTCTAAAGGTTCCAATAAAAAGATATTTTTTGGAACTGTGCCATCAATTCGGCTTGTCGCGTTAGAACCCAAGATTTCTTGGACGGGTTTTTGGACATTAGGATTTAGGTGGACAGGATATATTATTGTGACATCAGGATTTTTCTCTGCAATCTCCTTCAGCGCCATACATATGTTTCTGAAATCCTCTCCAAAACTTTCTCGCCTGTGCCCAGTAACTAGGATTCGTTTTTGATTATCATCTGTCAGAACCAGCTTCCATCTTTCTTTAAAATACATGCCTAGTTCTTCCTGCTTAACAACTGACGACTGACGATTAATGACTTCAAGCAGAGTATCAATAACCGTGTTCCCCGTAACCCAAATTTGAGACTCAGGGATCCTTTCTTTAATCAAATTATTCTTTGCCAATTCCGTAGGAGCAAAATGATAATCTGCCAATACTCCAGTTAAATGTCTATTTTTTTCCTCGGGGAAAGGATTGTATTTATTATAAGTTCTAAGGCCGGCTTCTATATGACCAATGGGAATCTGCAAATAAAAAGCAGCCAAACTTGCTGTAAAGGCGGTGGTGGTGTCACCTTGAACCAAAACGATATCTGGTTTTTCGCTTTTTAGAATTTTTTTTAATCTCGCTAAAATCTCGCTTGTAACATAAAACAAATCTTGATACTCCGTCATTATATCCAAATCATAATCGGGTATAATTCCAAAAAAGTCTAAAGATTGATCTAGCATTTTACGATGTTGAGCAGTTACGCAAATTATTACTTGATATCTTAACTCTTTTAATTTTCTAATAATTGGGGCGATCTTAATTACTTCTGGTCTTGTACCAAATATTGCCATGAATTTCATTTTTATATGATTTTAATAACGCAAGATTTTTATTAGATCTTTTTGATGTACTGATCTGTTCCACCTACAAAACTATTGTCCACAACTGTTATTTCGTGATTTATGTGCTGAATGTTTCTTCAATTCTTGGGATGAGGATTTTTATGTTATCCTTTTCGTTGTAGGTAGGTAAGACAATGGATAAACTGGGTTTTGTCACAAAATTAAGTGATAAAACAATAATTAGGGTGCATTAAGGTTTCTATAAATTCGGTAGTTAAAGAAGATGTTGGGTTTGTGTTGATTGAGAAAATATCTTATCGAATATGTCAACTATATATTCAAGATCATCCTGATTCAGATATTGATGGCAACCAATGTAAAAGGCATTCTTGCCAATATATTCCGCGTTGGGTATCTTGCCATCATATTCCTTTTTAAGATAACTATATGCCGGCTGTTGAGTGGGAATACATCCGAA
>JAZGCJ010000017.1:0-2478 GCA_036476895.1 Thermodesulfobacteriota bacterium | reverse complement strand
AATTAGCAGAAAATGCCGAGAACTTAAAAGAGATTGCATTAAAAAATGAAGCAAAGGCTAAAAAGGCAGAGGCAAATGCTTTAAAGGTTGCAAGTGTTGCTAAAAGCGAAACAGCAGAAGTAAAATCAAAAATAAAAAGCATTACACAAACTTCTGACAAAGCTTATAGTGAAAACATTCTGGAAAAATTAACACAGTTTACTATAACAATTAACTATGAGAGCCGCTTAGAACCCGTTAGCAGGAAAGTGATTACTATGCAGGGGCTTCCAGTCAAGATGGGTGATGATAATGTAATCTTTGTGCCATTAGACCGGATTGGATTAGACTCATCTTTAATACCAGACCATTATATTTCATATAATATAACTGCCAACGGCAAACCTGTCACAAAGCTTTACATTAAGCCCGGAGATGCAGAAATCGCAGCGTTGGTGATTAACGCTGACGTCAAGCACTGTTTACCTTTTGGTAAAACAAATAACTTTTCATCGTACATGCCTGTATTGTTTTCCATACGCAGTCAAAAACGATTGAGAGTTATGGACAGGATTCGTGGTATTAGCCGTGATTTTTTTATTTTCAAAAGAGACCATCTATTAATGATAACAGAAGATGAGTTCTATTATGACAATGAAGGATTTCGCGGCACCGGCAATTATGCAGAATATATTGTAAAGGGTGATCAGATTGTTGATCTGGAGGGTAACTTTATTGGATTCGCATATAAAAAGAATAAAATTATACGTTTTGATAACCTGAAAGGATGGCGTGAATTTTCAATATAATGGCATCTCCGTGCAAAAACTCTCAAAGCATATTCGAGACGAATAAATAGTAAAAACTTTAAAATGTATTTATTTTCTGATCTTAAAGTACAAATTACGTTAAGGTTTTTAAAAAACTAAAACGAATACCAAATATCTTAAAATAAAAACATCTCTACCCCACCATAAACCACATCTCGTTTACCCGACCCGTCCCCGCCAGAATGCTCGTCGGGCAGGCCTGTTATGTCCCTGTGTATCTAATATTTATTATTCCAGAAGTTATTAGGTCTTCCCCTATTGACATGAGTAATTGATTTGCTATCCTTAACTCAATAAGAGATAAGGCTAATTATTCATGAAAAGTGGTAAAAAGAAAAAAAAGGGGCTTTGCATTTATTGTGGGAAAATAAAAGAAATTACGAAAGATCATGTGCCACCAAGGCAATTTTTCCCGCAGCCAAGACCATCAAATCTGATTACTGTACCTTCATGTGCTAGGTGTAATGAAGATGCACAAAGAGATGAGGATTATTTTCGTGCAATATTCATGTTTAGTGATGCTGGTATCACTCCGGCAGGGAAAAAACTTTGGAATCAAAAATTAGATAAGAAGTATAAGAATGATCTTGGCTTAAGAAGAAAGATTGCTCAGGATCTTAAAGAGGTAAATTTGGTAACACCAAGTGGGTTATATATTAAGAGGCAATCAGCTATTTTCCCAGATAGTGTTCGACTTGAGAATGTAGTATGTAAAATTGTTAAAGGACTATACTATCACGAATTTAATGAGATAATACCTTCGTCAGTAGTTATAATGGCATATTTTTTACAAACTCAGGAAGAAAGAAATGAAGCTTTTGAACTTGATTTGCAATTTGGTTCAAGAAGCTGGCCTGAAGTTTTTGAGTATAGATTTAAACGAGATAGTATAAATAATGAATGTTCTACCTGGTTAATAAGTTTTTATGAATGTATCATATTTTTGGCAATGGGGTACAACGAAAATGAATTTAAAGAGACAATAAATTGATATCCCTAATTATCAAAGGGCAAATCTAATGAGTTCAATTAACGATTCAGGGTATTTATCTGTAGAGATAGATGAATGGATAGAAAAACATAGAAAGAAGGCCTTGCCTTGGTTCGAGTTATGTGAATCCATTAATAAATTCTCACATAGCATCATGTTTTCTATCGAAGTGCATAACAAATATCTTCCTGAACTCATTGCCGCATCTCTTTATGTAAGATCAATGAGCTGCTTCCAAGGTGTGATTATAATGGCTGAGCGTGGTATGATAAATGAGGCAAAGTCTCTGCTGAGGTGTTTGCTTGAATGCATGTTTACTATTGTAGCTATTCATAAAGATGAGAATGTTGCTATGCAACTTGTCTTAGGAGATTTGCTACAAAGAAAAGATTATTTAAAAGCATATAAACGGACTAAGGAAGGACAAATTACCCATGAGAGTAAGCCTTCCTTAGAGGATATTGAACGACTTATGCAAGACATTGAAAATAGTATACAAAAAGAAAAGGTTATAAAGCTTACAAAAAGAGATCTTGCAGAGAAGGCGGGTTTGGCAACTATTTATGATACCGCATATAAACTTCTAAGTAGCACTATTCATGCTAATGTGCGTGACTTAGAACAGTATTTAGACCTTAATAAGTCTAATGAGGTTAAGAAAATTCTATGGGGACCTGA
>JAZGCJ010000169.1:0-4647 GCA_036476895.1 Thermodesulfobacteriota bacterium | reverse complement strand
CAATACTGTTATTTATTAAATTTTAGGCTTTAATTCTAATACTAGAGGTGTTAAATTCTGTATAATGATCATCATATAATAGAAAAGATATTGTCATTTTGGTTCGGTGATATAGAAAATGATAAATTACCGGAAGAGGATTATATCAAAAGGTGGTGGGTAAAAGATTCGGATTTTGATAGGGAGATTGAATTTTTAACACTGCCGGGGCCATCTTTTTAGAATGAGAATTCTAGCACTGGATGTAGGGACAAAGACTATCGGAGTTGCAGTTAGTGACGAGCTGGGAATTACGGCAAATGGTGTTAAAACATTAAAAAGGGTAACACCAAAAGGGGATATTCAGGAATTAAAAGAACTTGTTGTCGAATTTAAGCCGGCTAAAATTTTGATTGGACTACCCTACAATTCAGATGGTTCACTGAGCAAAAGGGGTGAACAGATATTAAGGTTTTCAAAACAAATTGAAAACAGCCTTTCCATACCTATAGTTTATTGGGATGAAAGTTTTTCCACTGTAAACGCTGAAAAATACCTATTAGAAGCGAATCTCAGTAGAAAAAAAAGGAAAAAGGTGATAGATAAAATGGCTGCGGTTTATATACTCAAAGAATATCTGGATTCTCAAATTTGAGGCGCTATTTCAAAAATGCCTTATACGAACTCAAACGGAATTAAACTTTTTTATGAACAGCGGGGAGAGGGAGCTCCGGTAGTACTAATCGGAGGTCTTGGCAGTCAAATTGAAAGCTGGGCTACACAGGTTCCAATATATAAGGATCATTTCAGGGTTGTAATGTTTGATAACAGGGGTTCCGGAAGATCGGATAAGCCAGGGGAGAGTTATACGATTGAAGATATGGCCGACGATACAATTGGATTGTTGGATAATCTGGGGATCGGATCGGCATCGTTTGTGGGCAAATCAATGGGCGGGATGATTTCCCAGTGGATAGCCATTAAATATCCCGACAGGGTCGAGAAGGTTGTTATCGGTTGCACATCTGGTTCGAGAGATGATGTGGGGAATGAAATTCTCAGAACGGGGAGGGAGGTAGCAAGTAAAGTCGGCATGAAAGCAGTTTGGTTTACGGCCCTGTTATTGGGTTACACGAGGGATTATATAGAGAATAATTATTCTTCCATTAATCAAGCAATGAATTTAATACCCGAAAGTGATGAAGACATTGCTGGGTATATAGGTCAAAGCCTGGCTTGTGAGGGTCATAACATAGAACACTTACTTCATAAGATAAATGCACCGACATTGATTTTAATGGGCGATAATGACCAAATTGTCTCCCCTGGAAAAACTAGAAAGCTTGCCGAATTAATTCCTAATTCCAGGCTGGAGATATTTGATAGTGTTGGTCATGGATTCTGGAGGGAACGGCAGGAGGAGGTAGATAGGATTGTATTGGATTTTTTACTAAGGGATTAAATCTTTAATTTAAGCCTCTTTTTTCTATAATCTCGTTTCTTTTGCGTGATGTAATTGAAATTATTTCCAGTCTTGTCTGTAGGAATGAAATTAGCATCTCAGCTCTTTTTTGAACATCTGTATCTTCGAGAAACTGCTGTTTTTGAAAAACGTTTGATATCAAAAGCGATGTTAATGCATCGGTGAGGTGCGCTAATTTCAGGTCTTTCCCTATCTTGATAAAATGGTCCTTGTGTTTTTTATCCAGCATTGAGTTCCAGTTTTCAATTAGTTCGTATATCCGTTTCCTGTATGTCTCTTCATGCCCACTGTATTTATTTTCCAGTATTTCAATACGTGCAATTCTATATGGGTTTTCCTTGACAATATCGATTATTCTTGCTCTTTTAAGTCCATACAACACAATATTGGATTTTCCATCTTCTAAAATTTCTGAAGTTACTATCCTGCCAATTCCAACCACATCGAAGATATCAGGGTTTTCATGATAATTTAGTTCCCATCCTGGTTTGAACAAAACCATACCTATTATTTTTTCATCATTTATAACATCTGAAATCATCTGTCTGTATCTATGCTCAAATATATGTAAGGGTAGGAGTGCATTAGGAAAAAACACCACCGAAGATAGGGGGAATAACGGCACAAGCCCTGAAAAGTGTTCAAGGTTCTTTAACTCGTTAAGATCCAGATTTGGTAAATCAATCATGCGATTATTTGAAATAGTTGATGGTTAATTTAATTATAGCACAAGTCAGTGCCCGTTAACTATCCCTAAAATTGGTACAGCAGAAATTCAATTTATTTATTTTTCATAATGCTTTTCTTAAAAGAGAAGGATTTTAGAAAGGTATTTGTAGAAATTGCCAAAATCAATTCCAAAATGTTTATTCCGCTCTTAATTTTCATATTAATCTATTAGAAATATTAAACTTTTTTATTAAGATAATAACCAGTTAAAGACTTTCTAGAATATCATATGATAATCGACCATATTTATTCGGTGCGGTTTAACTAAACTCTGAAACATTGTATTTCGATTATGTTTTCAAATTTTAAAAAGTTTGGTGATAGGGCTTGAATCAGGCTATTTTGATGATTATATATTTAGATATTTACATATTTCCCTTCTCTAGGAGGCGAAGAAAAATGAATAAAACAGTGAAACTAACCGAGGATAACTTTGAAAATGAGGTTTTAAAATCAGGGATTCCTGTACTTGTTGATTTTTGGGCTGATTGGTGTGGTCCTTGTAGGATCTTGGGTCCAGTTATTGAAGAAATAGCTGATGAATATGACGGCAAACTAAAAGTAGGAAAGCTTCATGTGGATGAGAATCCAACAATAGCATCTAAATATAACATCAGAGGTATTCCAACAATGATTATATTCAGGGATGGAAAGCGAGTAGATCAGTTGATCGGAGTATTGCCTAAAAATGATATTAAGAATGCGATAGATGGTGTCTTGAATTGGAAGCTGAGCGCTTGATGTAAACGATTTCGACTATCAATTCGACGAATAGGAGAATTGGGGCGCCCTCACCTAACAATAACTGTGTCCATGTCTTCCTCTTCGTCGGACATGTAATCGGACGTCGTTGGTAAAAAGCAATCAATTAAATAAATATAGTACATTAATACATTCATCATTGCTGATACCGTTACAATCGCGAAGGGATCTGAAGCGGTATCATAAGCTTCCTCATAGATCCTTCACATTCGTTCAGGACAAGGTTCTGAATGACACTTTGTGTCAGATTGCTTCGCATTTTATATTAATTTTGATATACCAGTATAAAGCCCTACGAGACTTATGATATAGAGTGTCCATATCCTCTTATCTATCGGATATGTTGCTCGCAAAGACCTTAGTGCTCGTTATATCAACCGCAGTGAAAAAGGCTGATACCAAATGAGCTAGCTTCGACAGCACAATCAGCTAGCTTACAGAAACATTAATTCTATATTTTGAGGAGATGAGTTATGGAAAACAATCTAATTCATATAAATGATTACAGCCATGATGTGGGTGAGAAGCATTCAAATTCGGATAAAGAAACAGATGAATTTGATAATGAGCTATTAGACTCTTATTCAAACACTGTTATGACTGTTTCCGAGAAATTAAGTTCTTCGGTTATAAGCATTAAAACAACTCAGGAAGTAAAGGCAAAAACACCTACCGGAACTTTTCCATTTGAAATGAATGGGGCCGGATCGGGAGTTATTATTACGCCCGATGGTTATATTTTAACGAATAGCCATGTTGTTAATGATGCGAAAGGGTTAGAGGTTTTGCTTTCAGACGGATCGTCATTTCCCGCCGAGGTTGTAGGGCAGGATCTCGACACTGATTTAGCAGTGATCAGAGTGCCTTCTAATGATTTTTATCCGGCCGAACTGGGCGACTCTGAAAGATTAAGGGTTGGTCAGCTTGTAATAGCAATTGGCAATCCATTCGGTTTTCAAGCGACTGTTACATCAGGGGTGATAAGCGCAATTGGGAGAACAATGCGTAGTCAGTCTGGAAGGTTGATTGAAAACATTATTCAGACAGACGCCTCTCTAAATCCAGGAAATTCGGGTGGACCCCTCGTTGACAGTCGAGGTAGGGTTGTTGGTATAAATACAGCGATAATTCAATACGCACAAGGAATATGTTTTGCTATTCCCATTAATACAGCACGCTGGGTAGCTGGATTGTTAATAAGGGATGGAAAGATCAGAAGAGCACATCTGGGTATCATGGGTCAAAATATAATTTTAGAAAAGTCTCTTCAGAAAAAGTTAGGATTGAAAAATGAACATGGCGTAAGGGTACATCAGCTGGCTCAAAAAGGCCCTGCAGAAAAAGCTGGAATAAAAGTGGGTGATGTAATTGTTTCTATAAATGACAATATCACCCAAAGTGTTGATGACCTACAAAGATATCTAGCAAAGGTCCAGCTTGAAAAGAAGCTGAAGATAGAAGTTCTAAGGAACGAAAAAATACACGAGCTCATTGCTATAGCACAGTCTGCAGCTTGAGCCAATTCTGCTTAAAAGTGTTGAGCTGTACCAGCTAACTAATTCGGTAACATTTTAAAGTTTATTAAAAGGTGTTTGATAGTCCAAACCTCAATGACCTCTTAAGTGATTACACCCAAATAGAAAATTACCCATATTAATATACATGCCAGAACCCAAGCTCCTTTATTTGTTAGT
>JAZGCJ010000168.1:0-6438 GCA_036476895.1 Thermodesulfobacteriota bacterium | reverse complement strand
TGGCACTATCATCCAACATCTGAGGGAAAAGAGGCTAAGAAAATCGACGAGTTGCCGGTTGAATGGTTTTACAGCAACGGGGTAGTAATAGATATGAGACACAAGAAGCCGGGAGATTTAATATCAGTACCGGACCTCGAAAATGCATTAGATTATATATCTTATGAACTAAAGCCTTTTGATATCGTTCTTGTAATGACAGGTGCTGATAAGCTTTGGGGAACCATGGAATATTGGTCACAATTCCCCGGTTTGGACAGAGATTCAACCCTATGGCTATGTAATAAAGGTATTAAAGTTATGGGTACCGACTCTGCCGGATGGGACAGGCCGTTTTGGGCTATGATTGAAGAGTTTAAACGAAGCGGAGACAGCAGTTTTCTATGGGGAGCACATTTTGCAGGAATTGAGAAGGAATACTGTCAAATTGAGAAATTAACAAACTTAGACCAGCTCCCATCCTTCGGATTTAAGTTAATATGCCCTCCGATTAAGATTGAAGGTGCCAGTGCAGGATGGGTCAGACCAATTGCTGTTTGTTAATAGCAAACCTAATCAAGCCTCTTGAAAACTAGTTAACCAAAGCACTCCAGAGGACCTCAGCCGGGTGTAAGGCAACCCTGCCGGTACCGTCTAGAATCTGGTGGCGGCAACTTGTTCCGGGCGCAACAACAATCACATCTTCGGATTGTTTCCTTACCATAGGCAAAAGCACTAACTCGGCAATCTTAATCGACAGATCATAATGCTCCGCTTCAAAACCGAAAGAACCTGCCATACCACAGCAGCCTGAAGGAATTAATTCAACTTCATAATTCTGTGGAATTGATAGCATCTTCTTTGAATAATTTAAATTTGATAGCGCCTTTTGCTGGCAATGGCCGTGGAATACCAGTTTATTTTCCTCTTTTGTGAAACTATCAGACGTTATATTGCCCTTATCAATCTCTTTTGAAATAAATTCGTCAAATAAATAGCTGTGTTCAGAAATTTTTTTCGATGCTTCTATCTTTCCGGGATCCGCAAGATCGGGATATTCATCTCTGAAACACAGAATCGCGGATGGCTCTATTCCAACCAGGGGAGTATCTTCAGTTATTAAACCCATGAATGTATTGATATTATTGTTCGCTTTGACCTTAGCATCTCTAATTAAACCCTTGGACAGATGGGCCCTGGCACTTTCATCATGTTCAATAACTATTGGATTATAGCCTAGCTTATTCAATAATTTCAAAGTTGTGATTCCAATCTCAGCATCTAAATAATTTGTAAACTCGTCACAAAATACATAAACATTTCCCTTATCACCACCGTTCAGAGTATGCCTATTCTTTCCATACCAGCTTCTCACCGATTGCTTGGAAAGAGGCGGAATAGAGCGTTTGGTAGCAAAACCTGAAAGTTTCTTAGCTATAGTTGATGTTAACGAATTTGTAAAAATGAAGTTATACAACCACGGAGCATAGGAAGCTATCTTTGCAAATTCGTTAAAGCTGGCAATCATCTTTGACCTCATGGGAACTCCATGAATATCATAGTAGTGCTGTAAAAACTCGGCTTTCAGCTTTGCCATGTCCACATCCGAGGGACATTCCGATTTGCATCCTTTACAAGACAAACATAGGTCCAGAACTTCATATATCTCTTCAGAATCAAAGGGATTGGTTTTCCCGGATCGTGTAAATATTTCCCTCAGAATATTAGCACGTGCCCTGGTGGAGTCTTGCTCGTTGCGCGTTGCCATATATGAAGGGCACATTGTCCCGCCTGCGTGCTCTGTTTTCCTGCATTCAGCAGTTCCATTACATCTTTCGGCTAAGCCGACAAAGCCTTCCCTGCCAAAATTAAAGACTGTTTCAAATTTTGGTTCTTTAATATTTTCATCATATCTAAGGTTTATATTGTTCCTGGGTGCATCTACAATCTTTGTAGGATTAAAAATATCATCAGGGTCCCAGGTGTATTTCACTTCCTTCATCATTTCGTACACTTTAGTACCCAGCATAAATTCTATAAATTCACCCCTCAACCAACCGGTACCGTGCTCGCCCGATAAAAAGCCGTTATACTTTTTTACAATTCTTGCAGTTTCTCGGGTTATATCCCTAAAAAGTTCCACGCCTTCTTTTGTTTTAGTATTAAAGTAAGGGGTAATATGCAATTCACCCGCACTTGCATGTGCATAGTACATGACCGGTATATTTTTAGACTTTAGCAGAGCATCAACTTCCTGAATAAAATCCGGGAGGTCCTGAATATCCACTGCGCAATCATCTATATTGGTAGAAGGTTTGTCATCCCCTTCCACATTAGAGGCAACACCGAGCGCTGCATTTCTCAAGTGCCATACATGATCAACATCATCACATGATACAATTGGAAAGTGATATCCATAGCCTGTTTTTTTAACATCTTCAATGATTTTCAGGGCTGCTTTTTTTGCCTCATCTTCAGAATCCTTTGAAACTTCAACAACAAGTACCGCCCCTGGATTTCCTTCCAGGAAAAAAAGCTCGTCCCTTAAAAGCGGATTTTCCTTGGCAAAGTTAATAGTATAATCATCAATCAATTCACAAGAAGTGATATCGTGCTTACAAATCTCTATATTAGCTCTCAGAGCATCATCAAGGGTTTTAAAGTTTATGCATATCAGATTTCTCGACTTTGGAGGAAGAGGCTCAAGATTCATTTTTAATTCGGTTATAAAAACAAGTGTCCCAGCCGAACCGGCAATTAATTTACAAAAGTTAAACGGTTCACCACCTTCACGAAACGGTGACATCCTGGACATTACATCCAGAGCATAGCCGGTATTGCGCCTGTAAATACAATCTTTAGGGAAATTATTTCTGATCTCTTCAATATTTTCCTGGTTTGTAAGCATATCCATGATCTGCTTGTAGACCTTCGATTCCAAGTGATTCCCATTCCTACTGCACTTTTCATAAAACTCTTCATCCGAAAGTTGTTTGAAAACAACCTCTGAGCCATCTGATAGAAATCCCTTAACTTCAAGTACATGCTTCCTGGAATCCCGGTAAACTAGTGAATTGGCCCCGCAAGAGTTGTTGCCTACCATGCCGCCAATCATAGCCCTGTTTTGTGTAGAGGTCTCAGGACCGAAAAACAGCTCGTACGGCTCCAGATACTCATTGAGTTCATTTCTGATTACTCCGGGCTGTAATCTTACCCATCTCTCTTCCTTATTAACCTCAAATACCTGATTCATATACTTTCCAACATCCACTACTAATCCACCCCCTATCGACTGCCCTGATAAAGAAGTACCAGCTGTTCTGGGAATAACAGGTACTTGGTAATCTCTGGCAAATTCCACAATAGATTTGATATCGTGAGAATCCTTAGGAATTGCGACCGCTATCGGCATTATACGGTATGATGATGCATCGGTAGCATAAAGTGAGCGAAATTTATGATCGAAATACAGTTCACCCTTCAAAGTACTTTTTAACTCAGTTAATTTGTCTATATTATATGTAGCCATGTATTTAATTTACCATTTATAAATTAAATAAAAAATTTGGTTGATTCAAGAGTCCAATTCTATTGCTAACCTATGTAGACCCTTTCTATCTATTTTACCGACTTCATTTCTTGGGAGTTTATCCACAAATGTCCACTTATCGGGAACTTTGTATGTCGCTATTTTTTGAGAAGTATAATTAAACAATTCATCTATTGAAGGCGGTTCTTCGGCGCTTGAATCTAACTCTATAGATGCATGTACCAAATTGCCGTAATGCGGATCAGGAAAACCAACGACCCCGCTTATAATTACCAGCGGGTGATCATCCAATACATCTTCCACTTCTCCCGGTGCAATATTTGAACCCCCCTTAATGATTACTTCTTTTGATCTCCCGATAAAATAATAATATCCTTCCTCATCCCTTCTGGCCAGATCACCTGTTCTAAGCCATCCGTTCATAAGAGTTCTCTCAGTATTTTCGGGATCGTTCCAGTAACCAACCATGGTTTTGTCACTTTTAATCAGTATTTCACCAATTTTACCGACCTCCACCTCTTCTAAATTATGATCGACAAGTTTAAATTCGACCCCGTAAACTGGCTTACCGATAGATCCACGCCTTATTTCCAAACGGTGTATTAATACAGCAACCCTCACACTCTGTAAGGCCATAAAGTTGATTAATATCAAAACCAGCTACCTTGTAAAAATGATCGTAGAGATCATGTGAGACCGTGTCCCCGCCACACTCCATCTCTTTCAAACATGTAAAATCCACACCTTTAGCATCTGGATGCTCAACAACATCCAGTAATTGAGCGGGTAATAAAAGGGACCTTGTTGGTCTATGGGTTTTTAAACAATCAATATAAGATTCGGGATTAAAATGCTCTAAGATCACTACAGTGCCGCCAACGTACAACAGAGGGAAGGTCATTCCTATCGAGCCGCCAACATGACACGCAGCAGTTCCTACTAAGCCGATATCTTCATCGGTTAATTTCTGTGTAATTGCCCTGCTTTTAGAACTATTATATAACGTCTGCTGAGTGTGTGTAACACCCTTTGGTTTATCTGTGCTTCCGGATGTAAAAAGAATCATAGCTGCATCATCCGGTTTGGGACTTGGGTAATCAGTTTCAACCCTAAGATTTTCAACAAACCGATTCCATGATTCTATATTACTGCTCTCAGAACCATTTAATGAGAACACTTTTTCAATTGAGTTATCGGATTTATCCAAATCAGACACTTTATCAATGAGGTTATCACTGCTTATAAATAACCTAGGACTACATTCTCCCAAAACATAAAGTATTTCATCTTTTTGATACCTGTCGTTAATAGGAACCGAAACAGCTCCGATTTTAAAACACGTATGATAAAGGACTATCAGCTCCAAGCAGTTATACAAATAAAGAGCCACCCTATCTCCCCTTCGTATTCCAAGTGAATACAGGGCGTTAGCACTTTTATTAACTAAATTGTCAAATTCGGAATAACACAGGTATTTATCTTTGAATATTAATGCAGCTTTATCGGGGCTTGATTTCAAGCCTTTTTCATATAGGGAAGAGAGCAATATCGGTTCCTCGGTTTACAAATCAGTCCTCAGTCTCTTTACCCCATTTCTGTTCTAAATATGGTCCTCTGCCCGATCCATATTTATATAGCTTGTATTTGATTGGATTTTTCTTGTAGTACTCTTGATGATATTCTTCGCCCCTGTAGAATTCATTTGCAGGTTCTATATTTGTTACTATTGGTTTTTTAAATTTCCCCGATTTTTCCAATCTCCCCTTTGAGGCCTCTGCCAGAGCTTTCTGCTCTTCGTTATGATAAAAAATTGCTGTCCTATACTGATAACCCCTGTCTGCGAACTGCCCTCCATCATCGGTTGGATCAATATTCATCCAAAATACATCAAGAAGTTGCTCATAACCGATTTTATCAGGATCGTATGTCACTATAATGGCTTCCGCATGCTTTGTTCTGCCTGATGCCACTTCTTCATACTTCGGGTTTTCGATCTCCCCGCCTGTATAACCCACATCCGTATCTATCACACCGTCCAGTCTGTCAAACGGACCTTGCATGCACCAAAAACATCCCCCGGCAAAAGTAGCCTTTTTATAATTAGTTTTGTTGGTTTCAATGTTTTGTTCCATTTTTTCTTCTCCGTAGACAATGCTGGCGGTTAATAAAGCTATCGACAAAAATACTAAAAATGTAGTTTTTCTCATTCGTATCTCCAATTTTTTCAAAAACTGATCCATTAATCATTAACAAAAATTATAATTTCGAATTTCTTATATTCAACATTTTTTTTATAAAATTAAAAATGCTCAATTAAATATAATGCAGTAGAATATATGTAATGTCCAAAGGAGCACTATTACTTCGACTACGCTCATGACAGGTTTCGAAATCCGAAATCCCTAACATATAATCCTGTATCGTGCATCCTAATCCATACCCCTTAATCCGTACCCCCATCTTTAATCTCAATGCTTTTAATCTCCAATCTCTAGCCTTTTATTTTCTGATCTCAACTTGTCTCATCTTTTCAATTCTCCACGAATCTCTCCATCTCTTTCATTTTATATCCCATACCCCTTAATCCATAATCCTAATGCCTATGAGTCTCTATTTGTCTCTAAAAGTCTTCAGCCTTTAATCCTGCATCTTGCATCGTGCATCATATCCCCTACCCCATAATTCATATCCCAATCTTGCAATATGCATGCTTGACTTCAAATATTTTTGCTAGTTCGTAATGTTACGGGCATATACTCTTTTTTTTATATGTTCTATATCATCTTTAGGCGTTGATTCGATTAGTCTTTTTGTGTAAATATTACTTGGATTTTTATAGATATACTCCGAAGGGCCAAACTCAACAATTTCCCCCTCATTCATCACGGCTATCATATCGGACATAAATT
>JAZGCJ010000167.1:0-4471 GCA_036476895.1 Thermodesulfobacteriota bacterium | reverse complement strand
GAAAGTCCGTCTTAGATATCCTACGCCGGTCATCCTTGACAGGTTTAAGTATATCCATTGGCTATTTAATAACTATTTGATGTGTATTCTTACCGGCTCGGGATATTTGATAGAAGCCTCTGATTTTTTTAAAAAAGGGGAATGATTAAAATTTAATGTCAACTAAGGTAGCATACATTCTTTCAATTAAGAGAGGACTGCCTGCTTTTACGTATAAGGAAATCCTGGATTTAATCAACCTTAATATTGATGTTTACTGTTACATTATGAAAGATGGAAAAGGGCCTTATATGCCAACACCTGGCTGGAATGTTGTCCGCATAAGATATTTGGATTTTATATTGTCATTGATTATATTTATATTCAGAAGACCTATGGGTTTTTTTCCATCCTTTATCTCTGCAATGAAAGACAAAGGATTATTACACTTTTTTATCGCAATATATTTCTCAAAGTTTCTTAAGAAGCAATCAATTGATGCCATTTACTGCTTCGAAGGTAAGCATGCATTATGGATTGGTTACTATTGTCATCTATTCACGAATATCCCAATGACTGTTTTGGTACATGCTGAGATGGTTGAAACTAAATCAAAAATTAATTTAACAAAAAAAGCAATTAATAAATGCTACAAGATTATTACAATCTCTGAATACAACAAAAAGGGAATAATTAAACAATTTCAAGTCCCAAGTGAAAAAATTGACGTTGTCAGATTGTTCGCAGATTTTCAAGAAGACATGACTATTAAAATATTGATTGTAGGTGAATGGTCTGAAAGGAAGGGACATGAAACTCTTTTAAGGGCTATACAGGAACCAGGCACAGAAGACTTTAAAGTATGGGTTGTTGGTGGAGGTGCTTGGGGTAGTGACTACTTTAATGTAGAAAAATATGTCTCAGAACAAAATTTACAAAAAAAAGTAGTTATTTGGGGGAAAGTCTCAGAAGACTTATTAAAATTACTTTACAATAATTGTGATATTTTTTGTCTCCCCTCAAAAACTACAAAAAAGGGGGTTAAGGAAGGTATTCCGGTTGCTTTAATGGAAGCAATGTTTTTTGCAAAACCAGTTATCTCTACCTATCATACCGGGATACCAGAGTTGGTTCCCGAAATACTCATTCATGAAAATGACCATGAAGCTTTAGCTCGGGCCCTTATTAAGCTTAGATCTCCAGAACTACGGAGGGAGTTAGGTGCAAGAAATAAGAAAATTATTGAGGAAAATTATAGCAAGAGAAATGTTAGAAAAATTGCTCAAATACTACAAGAAAATATAAATGAGACAGGATAAATGAAGAAAATTGTGATCACTGGAGGAGCAGGTTTTATAGGTTCGGAAGTAGTACGAAAGTTCCTTGAAGTTGATATGAATGTAATCGTTTATGATAATTTCTCATATGGTAAAAGAGAATTTCTTCCAATCAATAATAGATTAATTATTGTTGAAGGAGATATTAATGAGACAGAATTTTTAACAAAGACGATTTCTGTCCACAGCCCAAATTATGTCTGTCATCTGGCAGCAATACATTTTATTCCGCATTGTAATGCAAATCCTACAAAGGCCCTTATGATTAATACTGTTGGTACAGAATCTGTTTTGAATGCCTGTAAAAAACAAAACATTCAAAAAGTTTTAGTAGCATCTACTGCAGCTGTTTATCCTATCAGTGACCTGCCGAATATTGAAGATAATACTGAAGTTGCACCAATTGACATCTATGGTCTATCGAAGATGTTTGCTGAGTTGCTGGCTCAAAAATTTTTCATAGAAACTGGAACTGATACTATTATACTTCGTCTATTTAATGCGGTTGGGCCCAGGGAAACCAATCCGCATGTCATCCCTCATATTTTTGAGTCATTGAAGACTTCTAATAAAATCCCTCTTGGAAACATCACGCCTAAGAGGGATTATATCCATACAAGCGATATTGCAGAAGCAATCTATACTATTTGTAATAGTAATATTAAAGGTTATGAGGTTTTTAATATAGGGTCAGGGGAAGAATATTCAGTAGAAGAAATTGTCCTTATGTTAGAGGAAGTTCTCAAGAGGTCATTGATAATCGAACAGGTTGAGGAACGTATGCGAAAGGTTGAGAGAATGCATTTATTAGCAGATATCAGTAAAATTAAGAAGATTATTGGATGGAAGCCAAAAATACAATTACATGATGCGTTAAGAGATATATGCCGGTATTACGGCATAGTAACAGAATAAAAGAAGTTTAGATCGAAGCTACTATAAGATTTAAATGCAGATTAAATTTAATCATTTTTATAGGGGAAGCAGACTTATTTATGGATATCTTCAATCATACCTAAACAATAGATTGCATATCTTAGGGCCTTTACATAAGCTTGCAATCTCTGTAACCGGAAGGTGCAATTCTCGCTGTATAACATGCAATATCTGGCAGAACAAACCTGAAACAGATAAAGAAATCAACTTAAAGGATCTTAAGTTTCTAACTGAATCCAGGCTGTTTAAGAGCGTACGTTCCATAACATTGACCGGTGGCGAACCTTTTTTAAGGAATGATATTGCTGATATAATTGAGACCCTTTCCAGAAATACCAGTGCTGATATATTTATAATAACAAACGGGTTGATGCCGGATAGAATCCTCTCAACAGTTAAAGATGTCAGGGGCAGGGGAATCAGTATTGACAAAATAACATTATCATTAAACGGAAAACCAGAGACCCACGATAAGACAAGAGGCATAGAGGGTAATTATTGTAAGGTTATTGACACCGTAAAAGGTTTAAAGGATTTGGGAGTGTTTACCTCCCTTATATTTACCATAACGAAAGAGAATTGTAACCAAATTGAGTGGGTGTATGATCTTTCAAAGGAACTGCGTGTAGATATAAATTATTATCCTGAAGTAAATTCTTATAGATTTGAAAACCTTAATGGTGAGAGAGCGTTTAATGAAAAGCAAAAAGATATTGTATTGAAACAGCTTAAGAATATCTTCAGAAAGAGAAAATATTACTATTTTGATGATTCTACTCTGTATTTTATCTCCAGGATGTTCCAGAACAAGCAGGTATGCCAATGTCACAGTGGTTTGCAGAGCGCTTTTATTAACTGGGATGGAGAGGTATACGCCTGTGAGGTCTTTAATCAAAGAAGATTCTCATTTGGAAACATAAAAGAAAACATGTTTGATGAAATCTGGAATTCAAATAAGGCCGGAGAAATAAGGAAGTATATAAAAGAGGGTAAATGCCAACCCTGTTATCTAGCGTGTGAAATTATACAATCACTTAGAAAAGAAATATTTCCCATTATTACATATATGTGTAAAAGAAGGTTGTTGGGATAGCATTACTTTACAAGTGATTTGTTGAATACTTTGTGATAAAAACAATTGTGAGGGTATACAAATAAATAATGGATCTGTCTATAATAATTTTAACCTGGAATTCTAAGGATTTCTTACAGAGGTGTCTTGATTCGATCTCAGCAAGATACATCGAATATGAAATAATCGTAATCGATAATGCCTCAAGTGATGATACTATTCAGATGATAGAGAAGGAATATCCAGATGTAACCTTCATCAAAAACGATAAAAACATGGGCCTGCCCGCACGAAACCAGGGCTTAAGTGTTGCAAAAGGTAAATATATTCTTTTATTGGACGTTGACACTATAGTGCAGCCTGATTCCATAGATACCCTGGTTTCATATTTAGACAGGAACCCTGATATAGGACTTGTAGCCGCCAGATTAACAGACAAAGACGGTACCCTTCAATATACATGTCATAAATTTCCTACAGTTATAAGTAAGATATTAAGGCGAACCCAATTTAACTGGGCTAAAAAGCTCATATACAAAGTTGAGTATAGGAATTGGGATCATAATACAATACGGGAAGTAGATTATGTGACAGGTGCTTGTCAAATGATAAGGAGAGAGGCTTATTCAAAGGTGGGTCCTATAGATAGCAATATTATTTATGGACCAGAAGACGTTGATTATTGTCTTAGAGTCTGGCAATCAGGATATAAAGTTGTTTATAATCCAAATGCTGTGATAATCCATGCTGAACGGAGAATTACTACTAAATCTTGGTTTACAAAAACTACCTGGGAGCATGTAAAAGGATTAACCTATTTTTTTTTAAAGCATAGATACTTTTTTTCAAGAAAAAAAATATATAAATCAATTCCATTCTACTGTTATGAAAAAAAGGGCAGTTTTAGTACTTCTTGATATAGAATATGCCTCTTAACCGCATAATTTTGCCAAACTGTAACTTAGCAATCATAAACCAAGTGGTGAACACGTGAAAAATGCACTATCAATAGATTTAGAGGATTGGTTTTGTGTTTATAATCTCAGCCATGTTATAAGAAGGGAGGATTGGGATAGTTGTGAGCTACGAATCGCAAAGAATACGGAGCTTATCTTACATTTGTTGGACAAGCATAAAACCAGTGCCA
>JAZGCJ010000166.1:0-3240 GCA_036476895.1 Thermodesulfobacteriota bacterium | reverse complement strand
CTCTTGCTCATTAGCAATCCCATTACCTGATTTAGGTGTGAAATTACCTTCTATTTTATCCTTATTATCTTTAGATGATTTATTCATATTATTATAAGATTTTTTAATTATGTATTTTTGATTAATTATAATAGTATTCTATTGTAAGGGGTTTTTGCAACATCTGTGCCAAAATATTTTTAATGTCATAACATTGCAATTTTATTAAATAATTTAGAAATTACATATGCGATGACCTAATGAAACATATTTTGCCAAATAAGACAATAAATGACATACAGTGTCAATTTGCGTCTTGTCTTTGTGTGAGATACCTTGTATTTTAATTCATTTTTTTGAACTTTTTCTTATAGATAATGCTATACTATAGATTCAAAAAATTTAATTATATAGAAGTTACTTCGGAGAATTTATTGTTATGATCAAGTCATCAAATCCGGCAATATTATGGAATGGTACTGTGCATTTGCTTTGATGGCAACATTAGTGTGGTTGTATATAGAAATTCTTAAGGCTGCTTGCAGAATTAAGGACTAGAAGATAGATTAAAATTTAAGATATGAAGAAATCGAATGAAAGAAATATAAAGATAGCGGTTGTAAAAGGCAGTATTAGACCTGACAACTATACGTCGAAAGCATTAAGTCTCGTTATCGACGAATTACAAAAAAAAGATGATGTTACCATTAGTGTAATCGATCCTGCAGATTTAGACCTGCCATTTCCGGGGCTGCCTTCAAACTCTAAAGATCCGGAAAAAATCAAAGAGCTTGTAATTAATTCAACTGGTTTAGTGTTCTCTAAACCGGAATATCACGGCGGTTACAGCAGCGTAATTAAACTGATTATTGAAATTCTTGGATTCCCTTCGGTTCTCTCGGGTAAACCTATAAGTTTGATTGGAGTAGCTGCCGGCCAAATTGGTGCAATTAAGGCGCTTGAAAATCTAAGAGGTGTATTATCACATGTTGGTGCAATAGTACTGCCAGGCCCTGTTTCAGTATCTGGTGTTCAAAGTTTATTTGATGAAGATTGTAATTGTAAGGATAAAAAAATTGAAGAAAGAATCCGTACTGTAGCCACGAACTTAATTCATTATATCGACAATAATATCTGCCCGCGGATTTCCCTCGAAGCTATGGTTAGGAATATGGATTGAGCTTATATTCGTCCCTAAATTTATTACAGGTATGGCTAAGAAATCTGAAATTAAATTTAAAATAGCAACTGAAAAATGGGAATATGATGCTATTCATAAATTGAATTATCAAACCTTTGTAGATGAACTACCTCAGCACAAGCCAAATTGCAGGAAAAAGCTTATTGATAAATTCAACAAAGAAAATACTTACTTCATTTCTATTAAGGACAATAAAGTAATCGGGATGATATCCGTTAGGGATAGGAGGCCTTTTTCTCTGGATAAAAAACTGGATTGTCTTGATTCGTATTTCCCAAATTTTAATTCAACTTGCGAGATTCGGTTACTATCTATCGATAGAAGTGAAAGGAAAAAGAGAATACTTCAGGGATTGTTTCTTCACTTAGCTGAATACTGTGAGACAAAAAACTTTGATATAGCATTGATTTCTGCTTCACTGAACAATTTGAAGCTTTACAGAAATTTGGGGTTCAAGAGTTTCGGCCCGGTTGTTGGATCAGATGAAACCCGGTTTCAACCAATGTACTTAACTTTGGATGCCTATATAAAATTCAAACAAAAATCTAACGTGCTGAAACCCATGAAGATCGAAATTGATAACAAAAAGAAAATTATAAATCTCCTTCCCGGCCCCGTAAGATTGGATAGAGATGTACAATCCGCTTTTAAGAAGCAACCCATATCCCATAGGTCAGAGAGTTTTAAAAAAATTCTGGAAGACACTAAGAATCTTCTGTCAAACATAACCAAATCAGCCAGAGTGGAGATAATTACGGGTTCAGGTTCTCTTGCAAATGATATTATAGCAGCCCAGTTATCAACTCTGGATGGTAAAGGATTGGTATTGTCAAATGGTGAATTTGGGGAAAGGTTGATTGATCATTCTGAAAGGTTCAGACTGGAATTCGAAACTGTGAAGTCTGATTGGGGTGATCGGTTTGATTACGGCTTAATAGAAAGTTGTTTGATAAAAAAACAATTTGAATGGCTATGGGCGGTTCACTGCGAGACATCTACGGGTGGATTAAACAATTTGGATATACTTAAGGAGCTATCTAAATTAACCAAGGGCAAAAAACTTTGTATTGATGCAATCAGCTCTATTGGCACAATACCATTGGACTTGAATGAAGTTTATCTGGCGTCTGGAGTTAGCGGTAAGGGTCTTTTGTCATATTCGGGTTTGTGTTTTGTTTTTTACAATCATTTGATTAAACCCAAGCCTTATAAGTTGCCCAGGTATATTGACCTAGGGTTTTTTGCAGAAAACGACGGGATACCATTTACATTGTCTTCGAATCTGCTTGAGGCTTTAAATATTTCTTTGAAAAAAATAGATGTTAACAAAAGTTATAGTTCAATCAGTGAATTGAGTTTGTGGCTTAGGAAAGAACTAAATGATATAGGGTTAAATCTTGTATCAAACCAAGAGAATTGTTCACCGGCACTACAAACAATATCTCTGCCATATAGTATTAAATCTACTTTTGTTGGTAAAAAATTAGAAGAATATGGATTCCTACTGGGCTATAAGAGCAAGTATTTGGTTAGAAATAATTGGGTTCAGATTTCATTGATGAGTAATCCTGTAAAAGAGGATCTAAAACCACTGATTGGTCAGTTAAAAGAGCTAAGTCAATCCCGATCTGTAGCAATATAAGGTGTTTTAGAATTAAAATTTGCTAATATTTATTACATATGTAAAATAGCTATTACAATGTCTAATCCATCATCATTTATTAACCGAATGATACGTGCAGCGAAGCTTGAGCCTAATCTCTACGAGGAGGTAGAAGCGGATAAGAATGCACTCAGACAAGCAATGGCGGTTGTAGTTCTTGCCAATGTTGCAGCCGGCGTTGTCTTAATATCTAAGTCAGGTATTAGTGGTTTGATATTTGGTGCAGTTTTGGGTTTGGTAGGTTGGGTTATTTGGGCATTTCTGATTTTTATAATAGGAACAAAGCTCCTACCGCAGCCACAAACCAAATCTGATATGGGTGAACTCCTGAGAACAATAGGGTTTGCCAGTTCACCTGGAATTATTCGAGTATTGGCATTCATTCCTCTGATAGGTC
>JAZGCJ010000165.1:0-2051 GCA_036476895.1 Thermodesulfobacteriota bacterium | reverse complement strand
CCGGCAGCAGTCTATCATGCAATGAACCGGGGATCAGGCCCGGGGTTTAGATTTAATATTAACAAACCTACATCGATTTACTAATACGCTTCCCCAAAGCCTTTGTTAATCTTTGCAAAGCCATTGAACTATCATGTGGATCCAAATGAACATCTAAAATACAAAAACTTTTGGTGTATTTTTTCACTTCATCTAAGGCATCTTCTAATTGATCTTCAGTTTTTATATTAAAGGATAAACCTGAATTTAACAATTTTGGTATTTGACAGAAATCCCATAATAACACGTCATTAAACCGTCCATCCAGCATAGGTCTTTCAGTTCCATATCCTTCATTGTTTAACACAACAATGATAGGGTTTAGACCATACCTTACCGATGTAGACAATTCCATACCAGTCATTTGAAAAGCTCCATCTCCCACAAGCACTAATGGTCTTAATTTGGGTTTTATTAATTGAGTCCCTATACTTGCTGGCACAGCAAATCCAAGAGAGGCATAATAGGCTGGAGCTAAAAATTCAGCAGCTTTATGAATTGTCATATCTACAGCTCCAAACATCGCATCTCCGGGATCTGTAATCACAATGGTATTATCGTCCAAAAACCAATTTAAACTTTGAAACAAATAACTAACGCTGACATTCTTACCTTTAATAGGTTTAGTTTGTACTGGGTGAATGGGATGAGGAATATTATTGGTCTTATGGAATTTGAGATCCGAGTTTAGAAAACCTTGAAGGAATTCTTCCATTTGAATATTTTCAAAAGTATGATAATGGATTGAAATTTTTTCGCTAGTCACATAGATTGAACTCCCCTTTTCTAAATGAGCCGTGTAAATACCAAGGTTAATGTCCGTCATAAAAGTACCCAATAGAATCAAACAATCACTGGATTCGACATAATCTTTCACATCCTCTCTTCCCATAGCCCCTTCATAAATTCCTAGAAAACGCGGGTGGTTTTCTGAAATAACAGTTTTCCCTAAAAGAGTACAAGCAATGGGGATATTAGTTTTCTCAATTATTTTTAATAATAACTTTTGAAAACCAAATCGATGAATCTCCACACCTGCAAGAATAACAGGTTTTTTAGAAGAATTAATTATAGTTACTGCCTCTACAAGCGCCTCTTTCAAAACATTTTTATCAGTGTTTTGGTCAAAGACTAAAGATGTTTTATAAGGAGTCACAATTTCTGTACCCATATCTCTGGGAAGTTCAATATATACGGGCTGCTTATTTCTAATGGCAGCGGATAGCACACGGTCAATTTCTTTACCTGCAATCTCAGCATCATTAATAATAGTTGAGGCCACAGTTAATTGCTCAAAAACTTTAAGTTGGGTATCAAAACTACCAACCTTGTGATGTAATAGTGGGTTTTCAAGTCTTTCTTTAACACCAGGAGCTCCACTGATGACAATTACAGGAGATTTTTCAGCAAAGGCCTGAGCTGTTGAGTTGGCTACTTTTAGACTACCGACACTATAAGTGACGCAAACTACCCCTAAACCATTTACTCTTGCATAAGCATCTGCAGCAAAGCCCGCACCTTGCTCGTCACAGGTATTTACAACTTCCAGGTTACTGAGTTCTAATTCATGGAAAAAACCCAGAGCGTAATCTCCCGGAACTCCAAAAACATGGCGCACACCATAATCATAAAGTTTTTTTATAAGATATTCGAAAACAGTTTGATTGGCGTTCATGACAGCCCCCATAAGATTAAATTACTTCTTCCCAACAATACATGGACTACAAGTTTTATTATACCCAATTCATATTGGGGAAATTACCTGTTCTGTATAGAAAAGTCAGAAACGTATCACATGGTACAGTAATAATAGCCGCTATCCATTTTTCAGCACTGTCTTTAATATTACTTTGATAAATGGGGTCATAAAGCATCGGTGTCAGGCTTGCCATTTTGCTATTTTGGGCCTCTTCGTCTCACGAATTTCAACCACCAATGCCCATTACCCTCTATTGACCCCTCCTACGGTTCGATAAACTCATCTTCCCGTCTTCAACCCTGACCCTTCGACC
>JAZGCJ010000164.1:0-3800 GCA_036476895.1 Thermodesulfobacteriota bacterium | reverse complement strand
TCAGGTTTCCAGTCTTCTAACCCGTGCAACACACGAACGTCCGGCACGACACCCTCTTTAAAGGTGCGTAGAGGTACGAATTTTAGATTGTTCCAGCGGGCAACGCCGAGCTCGATGCAAAACTCTTCCAGCATATGAGGATTTTTGGTCTCGACAACCCAGAGGAAAGTGTGCTCGAGACCGGAATGATATTGGTCTACAATAGCTGTGACACCATACTTTTCCATCAACGGCTGGAGGTCTGTCAAGCTAAGTGTGATCACCTCTTTAGCCGTCTCGCGATTGTTGACTGGGCAGTCGTGCTTGTCGTGCGCGCCGTAGATTCCCCACAAAGTTGGTTCCTCTGAAGCACTACCGGCGAAGATAGGCACCGACGCAATAATCGCTGCAAAGAGGAAATGTTTTACTCTCATGACTAGTCTCCTTGTTGTTTAAGTTTATAATTTCCCCTTACACATTTAAATTACATTTATTATTATTGAATCAAACAGAATTAGATCTCTTACTTAAATAACTACCAGCCTTGAACAATCTCTGTTCTAAAGGTTGCCTCCATTCAGGGTTAGTTTATTTTTGCTAAAGTCCAACATATATTCTAATGGCAATATAAATAAAGACATATTATGCTCAAGATATTTTAAGTTTTTCATTAATCCAATGTTGTCGTTATAATTTTAATTTCATTAGTCAATGTTTTATTCACAGGACATTTATCGGAAATTTCTAATAGTCTTTGTATTTGTTCTTCTGTTAATTTACCAATAAATTTTAATTTTTTTTCAATGATGTGAACATACCCATCTTCTGATTCACACTCTTCACAGTCTTTAGCGTATACACGTGATTGTTCAAGGTGTACCTGAACCTCCTCCAAATCCCATCCTTTACGATCAGCATACATCCTAAGGGTCATTGTTACACAAGCACCCAACGCTGTCAAAAGAAAATCATAAGGATTGGGACCAAGGTCTTGACCAAAAGGCACCGGTTCATCTGCTATTAATTCATGATTCCCTGTTACAATGATGGTTTTGTATTTCGCCCGATTTATTTTTGCAATTACTTGACTCATTTTGCTTACCTTTTAAATTATAATTTTGTTTAGCAATAGTATGTCCTATTTAATTATCTAACTATTCGTCTAAAATTTGTAATCTATCTTACGAACATAGCCCAAAATAATGTCTCTATATGTGACTTTGCAACAGTATCAAATTCTTTTTCTCTTCCAGATCTATATTTGTCAGCCAATAGTTTAAGAGCAACCTCAACGACACCATCTTTATATCCTTCAAACCATGCATAAGGTGTCCCTGGTTTTATACTGTCTTCAAATTTTATCTCACTGAAACCTTTTCCCAAGAATGATTTTATATCAGCGATATAACTTTGAATAAATTGAATGTCTTCTTTGTAGGCGAGGTTACCATGCCCGGTAACCATGACATCCCATTTTAGGTCTATAAGTGTTTTAAGGTCGGCTTCATATTTTATAACATCTTGAGATAAGCTAAAATTTTTGAACTCAAGCTGGTCGGGATGAACAGGATCAACTGCGTGTAAAATTTGACGTCCTCCATCATTAATGATAAATGAGGTGTTATCTATCGTATGCCCATCAAGATTTTCCCCAACATTAATTTTTATTCCTTCAAAATCAATTCCTTTTGAAGAAATAATTTTTGTTGGAGGTGGCATCATCATGTTGTGAGAAATTATTTCATCTGCAACTTCTTTAGTAGAATATATCTCGATTTTATTTTTAACCTCTTCTAAAATAGCGGCTGCATCACCAATGTGATCCTTGTGAGCATGTGAATAAACTAAGGCCGTAACTGGTTTATCCGTAATTTCTTGCATGGCCTGAAGTATTCTTTTTCCTCTCATTATTGGCGCATCAATAAGAAGCACTCCTTTTTCACCAACAACAACACTAACATTGTAATAAGAAGCGGATACCCAGTAAACATTTTTACTTAAACGCTGAATTTCAAACGGCTTTGTGAAACGCTCTAAATGGTCACCTTCAATTTTCTGAAAAGGAATGGCTTCTTCTGTAAGTGACGCAGGTTTATAAATAAATTGTTGTGCAAAAACATTTGTAGCTAATAAGAATAAAAGAGACAGTATTAATTTGCTTTTTTCTAATTTTTTCATAATGTCATCCTGATTGTTGTGTTTTTAAATATGTTAATGAATAGACATAATGAAAATAAAACTTCACCAATACAAACGCTAATGCTACAAAAAAAGTGATGTAAACATAAATTGGTAAATCTGTTATCATAGCTGTATCCTCTCAGTGTTTTTGAATATTAGAATTTTTCATAATAAAAAATTAGCAGTAAATTATGTAATTGACTTTCATGGGTTTTTATCAATCCAACCTTGATCTTTAGCCCATTCAATAAGGAACTGAGCTGCAACCTCACCTTTTTCATCTTGCCAAAAATGGCCTGCGTTTAAAAGCTCTACTCTGTGATGAGGAAACAACATTTTAAATATATTCAGTTCTTTTTCTTTAAATGCAAAGTCCTTACTTCCCCAGGTAAAAAGTACTGGCTTTTCTTTGAGTTTGTATAAAGAAGATTGAATCTTTGATTCAAATTCAAAAGACTTAACTAACTCTCGAGGGAATATAGAGGTTTGAATACGATTTTCTTTTTTAAGAAATGGGGCTTTATACATCGCTAACTCTGCTTGCGAAGGAGATTCAATAAAACCTTTTTGCATAAAAACATGCCAAACACCGTTAAAGGAACGGGACATCCATTGACCAATAGGACCCCCCATCACCCAGCTGAAGGATTTGATAGGAAACCCTTCAAGAGGCCAAGCCCACGTATTTCCAATGACCATTCCTCTTATGAGTTCAGGTCTTTGGGTTGCAATGTTAAGCCCTATTGGCCCACCCCAATCCTGCATCACAAGGATGATGTCCTTCAAATCCAATTGATTTATAAAAGCATTGATGATTTCACTGTGAGTGCTTGGTAAAAAATCATAGTTCATCGGTGTGGGAGATAGTCCAAATCCTGGATAGTCAGGAGCAATAATTCGAAAATCACCTTTCAGCTCAGCAATCATTTTTCGGTATAAAAATGACCAAGTAGGGTTTCCATGGAGCATCAATAAAGCAGGACCCTCTCCTTCATCAATGTAATGTATTGTAGTTTTGTCATCTAAATGAAGAAAGTTATTTTGAAAAGGGAAAAGGTCTTTGTTTACATTGAATTTCATGATAGTCATATCTTCTCCTTTTATTTAATTTATAATATTGTTCAAGATTGTCTATTTTAGTTTGTTATATGTTTTTCCCATAAGCATTCCGAACATCCTGGTATCCATATCACGTGACATTAAACGTTTCGACATGATTCCCAGCATTTTATCTGTTATCATCACCAACGATAATCTGATTACCTTTGGTGATGATAGATTGATAACCTCCTGGCAAATTCCTGATATTGATTATTGTTGCAATGATCAATCAACTTCATGATTTAGTTCCGGAGCTAAAGGAAAATCAATTTCAAATCCAGCAAGTTGATGAATGGAATTGGTGATGGCCATATCACCAATAACCATTACCACATCGATCATGTTTGCTTCATTGTAGCCGGCTTCAAAGAATGCGTTTTTAGTTTCTTGACTTGCGTTACCTCTGTTGGTGACTAATGAAGAGGCAAATTTTGCCAATGCATCCAGTTTAGAATCAAATGAAGCCGAACCCTGGCGGATTTCTATTATCTGTTCATCAGTAAAACCAAACATTTTACCCGCAGCGGTATGCGCCGATT
>JAZGCJ010000163.1:0-2172 GCA_036476895.1 Thermodesulfobacteriota bacterium | reverse complement strand
GTGAGCAGAGAGTATTCATCGCATGAGCACACAAGTGTAGCGCTCTCAGGAGTCTACTGGTATTTTGTTGTGAGCATCTGGCCGGTGCTCTATATCCTGATTTACTTGAACTAATGAGATGGATTTAGATTAGTTGGTTCTTTGGGTTAACCAAAAAAATGTTGATCTTTTCTTTAATGGCGGTATCAACGTAGTAATTCAGGTTGGAGTCGGGTATTGTTATGGATTCGGAGTTGATATTAATTCCTCAAATAAAAGCAAGTTTTATAGAATTGAATTAGGTTTCTTCAAGCCATTGAAAAACAACCATGTTCAATTATTACCACGAATCGGAATTGGATGGAGATTTGACTACTTCTCCAAAACATAGGTACATTAAATAGAATGTGATAAAAGTCAAAACTATCAAATTTTTTTAGATCAAATTTTGGCTATCAACTAAAAAGAGAGTGAAATATGAATGAATGGACATCTATTACGGGATTGATTGCTGTCATGGTTTTGGTGTTGGGTATATTTGCGGTAATTCAAGCCAAAAAACAAACGGAGATACGAAAGAAACATCCTGGTTATCCTAAAGGATATTGGATGAATCATGGAATTGGCATAGGAATTGCGATTGGCGCGGGAATAGGCATAGCTATGGGAAACCTCGCAATCGGAGTTGCTATTGGTGTGGCCATAGGAACAGCCATTGGTTCAGGATTAGAGAAAAAACATAAAGATGAAATTCGTCCCATGACAGACGAAGAAAAAAAATTAAAAAAACAATCCATCTTGTTTTCTGTCGGTACTATGATATTGGGAATTGGTGTTTTTGTTATCATATATTTACTTGAATTAATGAGATGAATATAAATTAGTCTGTAAGTTTCTAATTATTTAGGAGTGGAGAAAACACCATGAGAACCCAATCCGCAACCGGTTTATTGAAAAGAAATGGATGCTGATCCGAAACTACAATGATGGTTTTGGACTTGACTGGCAGGAAGTTTACCAAACCACCGATAAAAACGAAGTTGAAACCTACTGCAAGGACCATGTGATTGAATTTGAATGGAAAAGTGGCGATCGCCTCCGTACCCGTTCGATCCGTTCGGCGGTCCAAAAACATCCGTTCACGGATGAGATGGTCTGGTTCAATCACGCTGCGTTCTACCATTACACCAGCCTGGAACCGAATATGCGGGAAACCCTACTCTTTGAATTTGCACAAGATGAGTTGCCCTAGATCAATCCATTATGGGTTCAGATTTACTCTTTAGACCGCGGTACGGCGAGTGATCGATTACAAAGAGCTGAACCTGCTCGGTTACAAGAAATAGCAAATATGGCAAAAGAAATGACAGGCTTGCTGATAGAAGTTTACTGAAACCCCACATCCCAATTTTTCCAGGTCCTAAGGTTATTATTGGTTCGTGGGGTTTTATTAGAAGGGAGCATTGATATGAAAATTTACACGTACTGGGTGTTAGCCATTGGAATAGGGGCAATATTGTTTCCAGCGCTAGCCCAGACATGTCCCTTCTGTTTTTCTTCTGCCACAGAAGAGGTGTTACATACTTACTATTTAAGTGTCATCTTTATGTCGTTGCTTCCTTTTGGCGTTGTTGGGGGTCTTGCGATCTGGATTTATAAAAATAAGCGGAGTGTTTCCGGATCCCAGGTTGAGGAGAGTTCCCAAGACAGAAACATTTCGGATTGACTTACTCTCCTCTCAGGGCCATTCGTGATATGATTATAAGTACTTTAAATAAACCTTTGGATTGAATTCACCCATTGAGAAGCTATTACAGGCTTTCTTAGAAACAAGAATTAGCGCAGCTGTTTTGGCAAATCTAGGAATAATTGCATGATAAACGAATAGCTTTATAAAATATATAGCTCTTTTTAACTAATTGTTTTATAGCCGTTTGCCACCTCGCAAACGGCTTTTTTATTTTGAGCCAAAAGCTGGCACAATTATTTCTTAAGGAGTTCATGAAGGAATTATTTTCAGAGATCAGGAGATAACTGATGTCAAATCGAACTAAAGACAGAATTCTTATCGTGGACGATGATTCTGAATTTCGACGATCATTAAGAAACAGTTTGCTAAAGACAGGATACACTGTAAACTCCGCTTCCAGTGCCTCACAAGCCAGCCAAATCTTATCCCAAACATGCTTACCC
>JAZGCJ010000162.1:0-5663 GCA_036476895.1 Thermodesulfobacteriota bacterium | reverse complement strand
AAACCGATATTCAATTAACGATTTGTTAATAAACTCCATTAAGTGTGACTCAACCTCATCCACACTTATTTCTCCGAGACATTTAACACCTATTGGACAACTGGGTGTATATCCAAACCTGGTGCAGGGACTGCAGTGTAAATTTTTATCCAAAACAATATCATTATCCCCCTTAGGAGCCCACTTTTCACGTATCCCCGCGCCAAATAAGGAAAGGGTTGGAGTACCAACTGAATACGCTAAATGCATAAGCCCAGTATCGCCGGAAACCAATAAATCCAATCTGGAAATCACTTTAATTGTTTCTGATAATGTAGTTTTGTCCACCAAGTTGAGATATTCAGAGCCCGCTAACAATATATCAAATTCCTTTGATTCTTTTTTATCTGACTCACCACCTAGTAAAACCACACCAATATTTTCAGCCGAGATTCTTTTGGACAACTCTGCAAATTTTTTAACTCCCCACTTTCTCTCCCTTATAGTGGCACCTTGAAAAATTCCGATTAAAGCCTTTTTACCTTTGGAATATTGCCCGATCTCTTCAACCAGCCCTTCTTTAATTTCAAAATCAGTTTTTAAGAATGGCAAATTCGCATCAAACCTGTATTCTATGCCGGTTAAAGAAGAAACAAGCCTTAAAAAACTATCCGCTTCATAATCACTGTGACTATATTCAACTTCGTTTGTGAAAAGAGATTTCCTATTGTTTGTAGAATAGCCAACCCTCACGGGAGCCCTGGTTAAAAAGGCCAATACAGCTGATAATCTGTGCCACTGTTCCGTATCAATAACCAAATCAAAATTTTTTGAGAATACGGCTAATATCCCCAATGGGGATTTGTCATATTCAATTATTTCATCAATATAAGGACATATATTGAAAACACCAAAATTTCTTTTCTCACAAAGAACACATATTACGGAGTGCGGATAAGCCCTCCTTAACTCTTTTAATGCCGGGAAGAGTAAAACAGCGTCCCCAATTCCGCCCGGTCTTATCACCAGTATATTTTTTATATCTGTGGATTCTAACCTTGGCCTAACTATTATCTTCGATAACTTGCACATTAGGCCTCCGATTGTTCTGTCTAGCAGCTTTAAACCATTGATCTTCAAACTCATTTTTATAGTGTTGTCTATATAGAGAATATTATTCCACTTTAATTATTTGGAATGAAAGCCACAATTCTTAATGGAGCCCCGCTACCGCCCTTTATCTTCATAGGAAGTGCTATCACAAATGCACCTCTTGATGGTAACAGATCGAGGTTGGCAACGTTTTCAAAAGCCGGGATGTTGTGTTCAAACAAAGTTTGATGGCTTTTGAAAAATTCAGACTGACCGTAATCTATACTTGGAGTATCCAGCCCTACAGCACTGATCTTTCTATTTTGTACTAACCAAAGGGAAGCTTCCGGATGGAGGCCGGGGAAATGCAACTCCCTTACGCCCTGGGGTCCCGGCTTATCGGTACCCATATATTTGACCTTGTCGGGCCAGTATTTGCCGTAACCGGTATGAATCAATAAAATGGAACCGCTGGGAATCTCACTATTTGCCGATTCCCAATCCAATATGTCATGAACACCAACCTGGTAATCGGGATCTGCGATCGCTTTACCGGACACATCTATAACAACTGCCTGTCCAACCAGGCTTTCAATTGGGATCTTATCAACCGTAATCTTACCCTCCGCAAAATGAACAGGCGAATCAATATGAGTCCCCCCATGCTCAGAAGCAGAGTATTTATTCGCTTCAAAGAAAAATCCCTTTTCGGTTATTCCCCTGAAAACCGTTTCAAGTTTAAATGGATCGGAAGTTGGCCAATATATGGTTTCGTTCGAGAAATCGTGAGTTAAATCAACCCATTTGCCATCACCGCTTAAGTAAGATAACCCATCCTGCTTCTTCAGGGAGCATGACAACAAAAAAACGAGTAAAACCGCGAACAAATAAATTTTGTTATTCAATCTAATTCTCCTTATTAAGGAACTGTTTATAATCGCTCTTCAAATCTTTACCCAACAAGTTAATATTTAAAAAGCTTTTATCGTCGGGCAATGACACTTCAAAACCATTGCCGTCATCAATATCAACTCTTACATTCTTTATTGTGCAATCGAGAACATGACCACCAACTTTCCTGTCCTTTGAGATAAAATGAAAGTGAAATCCGGCAACGCTAATTTCCCTCATATAATCAGGGACCCAGAATCCAACCATAGTTCCGGATAGATCGTTGTGATTAAACACTGTCTGCTTATCTAATACATCGACCAAAGGAACAAAGGGTTCGGTCTGTTTGGGCACACTCCTCATCCTTAATCGATCGAAATCGCCCTCAATCTTAATTGCATAAAATATATTCTCTGATGGGAACAGACTTTTCAGTTTTACTTCAATCTCCTTGCATCCAATACCTGCACCCAGATCTATTCTCCTATCCGTTTCGAAAAATGTTACAGATGCAAATGGTGTCGATTCGTCATCATTAACCAGGATAGGAACTCCAGTGTCCTTTATCTTGTAAACATCTCCATCGAGTACTACCATCTCACCATCAAGTGAATCAAAGGTTCCCAAGCCGAAGTCGCCTTTCTTTTTTAACTCACCGATTGTCAGTACACCATGGTAATTCCCTCTGAGTAGGGATTCAATTATCGACTCCTGAAACATCAAGTCTCTTTGATTCCGGGGGTGTGAAGCTCCAATAAAAAAGAAACAACACATGGTCAATAAACAGATTAGGCTCCTCATTAGTAAAATAACCTCTCTTGTTAAAGTTTATGGGTTTCAGGCATCAATTTTGCATACTCCTTATCGGTTATAATATCTCTTATGGAATCCAACCTATCGAGAAACAAAATTCCATCTAAATGATCATACTCGTGTTGAAAAATCCTAGCTATGAAGTCCTCATACGTGGCCAGAATCTCTATTCCATTCCTATCCAAGTATTTAACATCTATCGACCGGTGCCTTGGCACATATCCCCTTATACCAGGGATACTTAAACAACCCTCCCAATCCTTCTCCATTGCTTTTGAATATGAAACGATCCGCGGGTTAATCACCTCGGTGGGTTCCATGTATGGGGCGTTAGGATATCTGGGATTAGGGTGTGAAGACATAATAAAGATTCTGAGTGATTCCGAAACCTGAGGGGCTGCGATACCAACTCCGTTAATGTATTTTGCAGTTTCAATCAAACCGTCAATTAAAGATTGGATGTATTGATCATCCAAATTTTCTACGTCAAGTGACTTCCTTCTAAGAATATCATTACCTAACTCTGCAACCTCTAAAATACCTTGCATTTTGAAAACTCCTTCAACCTAAAAAAGTATCTCTTTATTGGTAGTCCATTGTCAACACCACTTTTACAACTACGGGCGCAGCGCAGCAGTCTTTAAATTACAACTATTAGACATTGAAATATTTGAGAGATTACTTCGTTCATTTCATTTCACTCGTAATGGCACCTCCACCGACAATCCACACGAAAGCGGGGTAATCTAGATTGATACCCGATTAAACCTGTTTTTTAATGGTTCATTCTGGGAACTGGGCGTGACTGTAATTGTAATGAATATAAAATTTTACAATAATGATTAATATGAAATTAGGAATTGAATTAATTGAAAGAATAAAAAAGTTTAATAACAAAGAAGCCCTAATTGATTCTAATGGCAGCTATACATATAAAGATTTACTAAAAGCATCACAAACGATCGCCTCGTTACTTCTCAACAAAAAAAATGATTTAAATGAAAGTAGGATAGCGTATATGATTCAACCAAGTTTCGAGTATGTTTCCTTCAAACTCGGTATTTGGCTATCCGGCGGAATAGCAGTGCCACTTTGCATATCACATACTGAACCCGAGATTGAATATATCCTAAATAATATTGAGGCAGAATCCATTATTACAAGCCCTGACTTTGCAGAAAAAATAAAAAGAGTTTCAAAGAAGTCCAGACTTATCCTAACATCCGAAATATATGCCGATCCAAGGGAAGAAACTCCAAGAATTGATGAATCGAGAAGAGCAATGATATTATATACGAGTGGTACGACGAGTAGTCCGAAAGGTGTTGTCTCGACACATTATAATATAAAGAATCAAATAAAGTCTTTGGTAACATCCTGGGGATGGGTTAATAACGACTTTATTCTCAACGTCCTACCCCTTCATCATCTCCACGGAATATTAAACATACTTTTGTGCTCCTTGTGGCCTGGAGCAAAATGTGAGATGATACCCGAATTTGATTCTGAACTGGTTTGGAACAAGTTTATTCAAAGCAACTATAGTATATTCATGGCTGTACCAACTATATACAGCCTACTAATTGAAAAATGGAATGACGCCGACAAAATCAAAAAACAAGAAATGAGCAATGCTTGCAGAAAAATGAGGCTCATGGTATCAGGCTCAGCTGCATTACCAGTCAAAACCCTAGAAATATGGGAAAAAATAAGCGGCCATAGACTCCTTGAAAGGTACGGTATGACGGAGATCGGCATGGCACTCTCAAACCCACTGATCGGAGAAAGAATCCCAGGACACGTCGGCAAACCTCTTCCGGGAGTAAATGTAAAATTATTCGATGAAAATAATAGAGAAATTACAGACGGTTCACCCGGTGAAATTGGTGTAAAAGGCGCAAACGTATTTCTGGAATATTGGAGAAACGAAGACGCTACACAGAATTCTTTTTACAACGGATGGTTTAAGACAGGCGACATAGCCATTAAAAATAATAAAGGTATATACAAAATACTTGGTAGAAACTCAGTCGATATAATAAAAACCGGGGGATATAAAATATCAGCCCTAGAAATCGAAGAGGTTTTGAGATCCCATTCAAAGATAAGCGAGTGTGCAGTGGTTGGAATAGAAGACGATACATGGGGCGAAGTTATTTCAGCAGCCTTAGTGTTAAAAGAAGGAGAAGATCTCTCTTTAGACCAACTAAAAAAATGGGGATCTGATTATATAGCTAAATATAAAATTCCTAGAAAGCTGATTTTAATCGACCAACTTCCGAGAAACAATATGGGCAAGGTGAATAAACAAAAGATTAAAGAGCTTTTCACAAGATAGATTATATCAAAAGTCATGTAATTATTACTTGAAAACGGCATTATTGTAATACATCATATAGATTAATTGATGTTAGGAGAGGAACGATGAAAAAACATATTCTCACTTTTATCTCCGTATCGCTTTTATTATTATTAGTTGTACCCTCCCAGTCATTAGCAGGCAATTCTAAATCATTTAAATCTAATAGCTCCGGATCTTCCGGTATTAAAGGAAATAAAAGTGGTTTTAAATCTAAATTTTCAAAAAATCAACGCCATTTCGGTCATAAGCAAAAGCACAATTCTTATAATAAGCATTCATATGGTTCACATGGATATAAGAATTATGGTCACAAGAAATACTATGGCCACAATAAACACTACAGCAACAAGTACTACGGACATTACCCGAAATACTATAAAAAGAACTATGGGTACAATCGATATTACAACTACGGTTACAAATATCCTAAATCATATTACCCATACTACAGCTATAAATACCCTTATTACAAAAACAATTACTACAACCCGTATAACGATCCATATTATCAGCGATACCCTTACAG
>JAZGCJ010000161.1:0-6684 GCA_036476895.1 Thermodesulfobacteriota bacterium | reverse complement strand
GGCGGGATTAACGATGTTGATACAGCACTTGAAAAAATTAAAGCGGGAGCCAAGGCTCTGCAGATTGTAACCGGTATTAGGGGTGAGGGAACAACACTGCCAGGAAGGATTAATCACGGTATTGCAGACTATATGGATAGGGAAGGAATTCAGTGTATATCTGAAATAGTTGGAGCGGATGCTTAGTTTAGTAAAGAATTTGAAACATTACTGAGATTGTCTTAATTATCTTCTTCTTCTTCTTCTCCATCTAATTCATCTCTTCTCTTTTCTATATCCTCTTCTTCCTCTTTTAAGCACTTCCCGGTTCGTACGGCTTTGTATGTTATCTTGCCCTCTTTATTTTCACCGCCGATATCGACAGTGGCAAGGTATTCTGCTTCGTATTTGTTTTTATTTGAGATAAATGTTGTTTTCATATTTACCATCTTTCCGTTTTCACTTGGACACAGTATTTCCCATTTAAGCGTTTCCGTTCCATTAACAATATCCTTATTGGCCGAAATAACTTCACATTTTTTTTCACAAATCTTTTTAAAGGGTTTAATTTTGGGTTTCTAATACATTTAGTCCTAGTTACCTTAAGTGGTTGATTAGATTGTGTGCAACAGTCTGACTTATGATTGACCAATTACCGGGTTCTAATTCAACAAAAATATTTTCAATGTCAAATGCTTCGTCCGAGTTACATATAGATGCCGTTAATAAAATAAAAATTGTGAAAATTTACAGATAAATTTTAATCATTTGGTCACTCTCTTTAAAGCAATTTAGTTAATTTCGTTACATTCTCCCAGATATTTTCCCCTGGAGAATGTTTCAATTACAATATCCTTGCCGGGCTGGCCGGGTATCTGTGAAGAACCTATAAAGTAGGCTTCGGCGGTTGTCCCATAAACAAAATAGTGAGCTTTTGCCTTTGTATCGGGGAAATCTTTTTCACCCTTACATATCATTTCCCATTCAATAAAATTAGTCGGTTTGTAATTCACATTTTTTATTTCACAGTTTTGACCCTTTATAAATTCTTTGATCGGGTTTATTTTTGATTCTTTTATACATTCTTGTTCCTTTTGTGTCTCAGTTTCATTTAGCAGCGTGGATTTAAACTCTGCTTCAGTTTCTCAAAGCCCGGGTTTGATCTTTATTATATATTGATCTAAATTTTTTATTTTTTCTGAAAAGCTATGGGGAATAGGTGCTAATATAGCTAACAATAAAATAATTAAATGCTTATACATATTTTTTATTACCATAAAATCTTATATTAAATTGGTATTATCCCTACATTAAATGTTACAAGGCCCTGAATGCTGGCTAATGAATGTTGTATTTATTTCGTATATTTCACCCTTATTATTTGCTTCACCGGTTAATTTGCCGTTAGCCTTTTTGCCGTCTGTTTCGTAGTGACCTTTTATTTGCATTTCAGGTGCATTTGCTGATCCAGAGTCGCACTTCATCTCCCAATCTAGAATTTGATTGTTCCCCTTTTTAGTTTTATCGGCACTAATTATTTCACAATTCTTTGCAAATTCTACTAGAGGATTTATTGTAGAATTTTCTATACATCTTTCGCTGTTGGATTTTCTCTCGCCAAAAGGTCCCGTAGCGATTGTTTCTGTTTTCCAATTGCCTGTCTGCATACCTGTAATTTCTAAAGAGTTTAAATCTACTCCCATTGATGATAATGAAATCGCCATGCTGAATATAAATAGTGGTAATGTGAATAATAATTTTTTTAACATCAATTGTCTCCAAATGATCTGGGTATCTGTATTTTAGCTTCAAATTTATGCTATTACACCCAAAAAAGTGTACCGACTGAAAATTTATAAGTTTTTAAGTGCTGTAGTTGGCATTAATCTTTATATAGTCTGGTGTCAAATCGCTTGTAATTACAAAAGATGATGCAGCGCCTTCTCTTAATTTTAAAGTAACTTTGAATGCAGGTTTCTTAAAAATATGAGAAAATTTTGATTCGTGGCTGCTTTGAACCCCGTTACTGAAAGCTTTTATGTTATCAAAAAAAAGGTCGGCTTTACTATAATCAAATTTTACACCTGCCCTCCCGGCTGCCGCTATAAACCTGCCCCAGTTCGCATCTTCACCAAATAGGGCGGTCTTTACTAATAGGGAATTACCGATTGTTCTTGCAATTTTATTAGCGTCCCTTGTTGACTTCGCTCCTTTAACCTCTATGGTAACAACCTTGGTTGCACCCTCACCGTCCTTGACGATCATTTTGGATATGTCGGTATTAACCTGGGTCAATGCTTTTTCAAATATTTTGTAATGAACGCTTTTCAAATTTATTTCATTATTGTCCAGTTCCCCATTGGCTAATAGGAAAACGGAGTCATTTGTTGAGGTATCCCCGTCTACAATTATTTTATTAAAGCTATCTTCTACTGAATTTCTTAATGCTCTGTTCATTGCGGCTCTGGAAATGTTAATGTCCGTAATTATAAAGCAGAGCATGGTTGCCATATTAGGGGCGATCATTCCGGCTCCTTTCCCGATTGCAATAATCCTGCCGGCTTTGCTTCCAATACTTATTTCACGACTGGACAATTTCGGGAATTGATCGGTTGTTAGAATAGCATTGGAAAAGTCATTTATTCCGTCATATTTTAGATTTTTAATCAGGCTGGGTATTGCCTTTTTTATTATTTGAACGGGAAGCTGAGTTCCAATAACACCCGTAGAAGAAGGAATAACCAGCGACTTGTCGATTTTTAAACTTCTTGCCAAGAAACTGCAAATATCTTCCGCATTTCTGATTCCTTTTTCTCCGGTACACGCATTCGCATTTCCACTATTAACAATAATTGCCTGGCATAAGCCATTTTTAATTCTATCTATTCCTATAACGATTGGTGCAGCCTTTACTATATTTTCTGTGAAGACTGCACTTACCTTCGCGGGTCTTTCAGAGTATATAAGAGCCAGGTCCATTTTGTTTTTTTTCTTGATACCGCATGAAACCCCGGAGGCAAGAAAACCGGATACATTATTCATATCTTTATATCCTCTATAAACTTGGCTGATTTTAATTCTTTTTCAGTGTGGTATTCGGCAAACCTGATAAAGATCTTTATGTGTTCAAGTACTTTTGAAAGGTGTATCTGCATAAATTCTTCATCGTTTAATACTTCGAGTGAAATTTTAGCACCTCTTATATTGCCCGAGCATCTGCTGCATAGCACCCCCCCGCCTTTAATATTAAAGACAGTGCTATTTTTTACCTGATTACCGCATTTAACGCAGTTTGTAATATTTGGTTTATAACCGGATAGTGATAAGGCTTTTAGAATGAAATTTAATATTACAGGAAGAGTATTCACACCTTTTTCCAGACGGGAAAGTGTGTTGTCTAATAACCCGAACATTGAAACATTTGATTCTTCAATTGGTGTAATTACATCTGTTAATTCAATAATCACATTACCCCACAAAAACAATTCGAAGTCATCCACAATTTTTGAATACGGCTTTATCGTCGTAACATCTTCTATTGAGTGCATTCCCCTTGAGTTAGTGCTGAAATCAACAATAAATTTTATAAACGGCTCCAGCCTTCCGCCAAACCTCTTAGTGCTTCTCTTTGCATTCCTTGCAATCCCCCTTATTTTCCCAATGTCTCTTGTAAATATTGATAGGATATAATCAGCTTCTCTGTATTGAAACTTTCTTAAGAGAAATCCTTCGGATGACTGCATTTCGAATAGTATCTACTAAAAAATAAGCATGGCAATAAACAAATAGAATACCGAGCCGAAGATGTCGTTGAACATGGTAAGGAATGGACCTGAGGAGGCGGCTGGGTCGAAATTGAATTTGAATAGCATTAGCGGTGCTGCCACCCCTATAAAAGAGGTAGCCAGTGTGGCTGATACCATAGCTATAAAAACTGAGAGGGACAATTTTATAACCTCCGGTTGATTATAGCTAATCAATGCCCCGATGATTGCTGCGGTCAATCCACACACTATTCCAAGAACCAATCCTACTTTGATTTCAGAAATTATTACTTTTGAAATTTGTTTTATCGAAATAGTACCCATTGCAATGCTTCTGATTACAATAGTGGTTGTTTGGATTCCGACATTTCCGCCTGTTGCCATGATCGCGGGCATAAAAGCGACCAGTATGACAAACTTTTGTAGTGTAGTTTGAAAAGAGCTTACTATAATGAGTGCGATTAATAATTCTCCGAATAGGGTTAATAACAGCCAAGGAATCCTTTCTTTTATCCTTATGACCGTTGGTGAAAATAGGGGGTGAAGTTGATCTCCGCTGACTCCGGCAAATTGGTACATATCTTCCGAGGCCTCTTCAGTTATAACATCCAATATATCATCGGCGGTAATTCTCCCAATCAGTTTCTCGGAAGAGTCGACCACCGGAAGAGAAACCACATCGTACTTTTGAAATTCTTTCGCAACCTTTTCCTGGTCTATATATGGCGTTACTTTAACCTCGACCGGCTCCATTATATTTTTTGCCCTAGATCTTGGATTTGCCAGTATAAGTGTGCTTAGAGAGATAAACCCTAACAGCTTGTTTTCCTCATCTGTAACATATATGCCGTTGAAATCTTCTACATCACCTGCAATTAACCTGATCCAGTTGATTGTTTCTCTCACTGTAGAATCACTTTGAACTTTGACCAATTCGGTCTGCATAATGCCGCCGGCCGAATCTTCCGGGTATATAAGAAGAGGTTCAACTTCCTTCGCCTCTTCCGGGTCCATCTTTTCAAGAACTGTTTTAGCCGTGTCTTCAGGCAGCTCTCCAATTATGTCTGCAGCATCATCGGAATCCATTTCGTCGAGAATGTCTGCGATCTTTTCATTGTCCAGCTCTTCGAGAATCTCGTCCCTCTGCTCTTTATCAAGTTCAAACAAAACATCCGAAGCAGTTTCGTTATCCAATACATTCAATATTCTTGTATGATCTTCGGGGTCGAAATTTTGTATGATATTAGCGATCTCGGAGGGATGAATGCCTGATAGAGTCTTTCTAATTTCTTCAAGGTTCCCATCTCTCAAATTCTCTGAAACGAGAGTTGTAATTTCTTCTTGTCCGGGCAATCTTCTGTTACCTCGTCATAAAAATTAAGTAAATTCTATGTGAGAAGTTATAAAAGTAAAGAAATTGATATTCCCACTTTTTTCAGTTCAGGTAATATCACTCAATCAAGTGCAGAATATAAAAAACCTCGGAAGTTTTATCAAGGTAGAACACACATTATTTTCTCTACCCCTGATTTTGAGCGGGACATTTCTTGCTGCAAATGGATTACCAAGCCTTAGGCTGTTATTCCTTATCATACTTGCCGGGATAGGTGCCAGGACTTCTGCACTGGCGCTCAACAGGATAATAGATAGAGACATTGACAAAAAAAATCCCAGAACACGCACGAGGGAATTGCCGTCCGGCAAAATGAGTTCTCTGTCAGCATGGTCTGTTGCGATTGTCGGTACGGTAATATACTTTTTTTCCTCATATTTGATATGTGACCTGGTTTTTTATCTTTCACCGATTCCGTTGATTATTTTTATTTTATATCCATACATGAAGAGATTTACGCCTTTATGTCATTTCGGCGTTGGTCTCGGTTTGGCGTTGGCACCTTTGGGAGGGTGGATCGCTGTTACTTGTTCTTTGAACAATCTATATCCTGCAATACTATTGTCCCTATTTACATTTTTCTGGGTTTCCGGTTTTGATATTATCTACGCCACTTTGGATGAGGAGTCCGATAAGGAAACAGGGGTGTTTTCTATTGTTTCAACCTACGGCAGGATATCCGCACTGAGGTTATCAGGGGTTCTTCATTTGCTTTCTTTTTTATCTTTAGCGGTTCTTTATTTGATTTATTTTGAAAAATCCTTCTTCACACTGTTTTTCATGATCTTGACGGGCGTATTTTTATTCTTAGAACATAAAAAGTCATCTAATGTTGATATGGCATTTTTTAAGATCAATATTGTGATCGGGTTTGTGATATTTCTTTTTATACTCTCTGGGATATACTTAAACTAGAAATGAAAACCATAGTTGGAGTTACAGGCGCATCCGGGGTTGTTTATGGTGTTGATTTTTTAAGAAGGTGCCCGGACGATAAATATTTAATCGCCAGCAAGTGGGGGAAACGAGTTTTACACGAGGAATTAGGACTCAAGGTTGAAGAACTCAGGCCCTGGGTTAACAATATATTTGACGATTGGGATCTAGCCGCTCCCTTTTCATCTGGCAGTAACCATTTTGATTCTTTGGTAATTGTTCCATGTACAATATCTACGCTTGGAAAGATTGCGAACGGTATATCGGATACGCTAATCACAAGGATCGCACAAATTGCATTAAAAGAGAGGCGAAGGTTGGTAATTGCCATCAGAGAGACACCGCTGAGCTCCATAGCACTCGAAAATGCATTAAAGCTTTCAAGAGATGGGGCTATTATAGCCCCTATAAGTCCTCCCCATTATTTAAAAGCTGAAAAGGTGGAGGATCTGGTTAGTGGATATGTGGACAAACTCTTGAACCTAGTGGGGATTGAGAACGGGGATGGATGGAAATATGAAGAATTGGATTAATTTTATACTTAAATCAACACTTTAGCTATTAGTTATAACCACCTTATATAATTGAATGTTATACTTATTAAATTTAAAG
>JAZGCJ010000160.1:0-11300 GCA_036476895.1 Thermodesulfobacteriota bacterium | reverse complement strand
TGCTGGACCAAAATCGTAATTTCATAAAATTCCCTACTTTTCCTATTTTTCTTTTAAAGTGATAATTACCTCTTCCTCTAACGAGTTGCCATCTCACAAAAGAGGCTAATTCTTTTCTTGCCTCGTGATACACAATCACGTTGGAGCAATATTTAATCTTAACTCCGAGATTAAATAAACGATACGACAATTCCGGGTCTTCACAGCCGGGAAGTGGAAAACTTTCATCAAAAGCACCATGTTTTTTAAAAACATCGCGGCGAGAGGCAAAATTACATGAAGTGATATGATCAGTAGTACCATCTTCGCGGACTTGCCACATTTTATCAAAACCAACAGCACCTCCTCCAGGAAATCCCAAAGCCGAAATGGAGTCCCCTAAAAAAGTCGATTTTGGGATTTTCACGTTTCCGGCAATCACTTCAAGTGCCTTGTCTTGAAAATTAACATTTATATTCTCTAACCAATCAGATGGCACGACGCAATCAGAGTCCGTAAATGCTAAAATCTCTCCTTTAGTTTCTTTAATCCCTATGTTTCTAGCTGTTGCGGGGCCCATACTTTTTTTATTTGATATGACTCGTGCGTACTTTTTGGAAATTTCTGCACTACGATCGGAGGAGTTATCATCAACAACAACAACTTCAAAATCTCTAAATTCTTGTTCGTTTAAAGAATCGAATAATTCTGTTAGTGTCCTCTCTCCATTGTGAACCGGAACGACAACAGAAATCTTTGGATTACTTGATTTACCCATTTTTCTCGAAAATTAGCCGTTTAGTTTATTTAAATACTTTCTAAGCAATTTTTAAAGCGGTTTTTATATTCTGAATGTCTTGTAATTTTATCTCTTTAAATAGTAATAAGAGAATTAGATAAACACTTCCCAGGCCAATATAATTTAATATGAGCCACCCACCTTCAAGCGAATAAAGGCTGGAAATAAAATATAATACTATAGAAGCCGCGGAAATTTTAAAAAATGATCCTAAATCAACCAATGCTTTGAACTTTTTTAGCAATGCAAAACCAAGGACAATCGTCCCCAACAAAGCAGTAATCGTGGTAGCAACAGCAGCACCAGCTTCTTTCAACAAAGGAACTAAATGTACGTTTAAAATGACATCGATCAAGACCAATGTGGCAGCTAGCCCAAATAGCCAATAGGGTTTATTCGCAGCGATGATTGCACTGCTTAGCGTAAAGAAAAAAGCCAAAAAACCGAACCCAACAATCAGGATATTTAGTATATCTGCGGCCGGTTGATATTTATCCGTATATAAAAGAGCTATCAGATCATTGGAGGTCGAGATAACTAGAAGTGTTAGTGGCGTTAAAATCAATAGCAGAATTCGTGTTGCTTGCGTAATGTACGATTTTGTTAGGGCAAGATTCTTATCATTAATTGATTTTGACAAAGAAGGCAACAGGGTGAAAGACAACGCATAAAACAAAAATACCGGTATTCGGGCGATGTTTTGAGCAGCAATGTAATGCCCGGTTTTTGCATCAGATAAAAAAAACTTAACACTCCAAAGGTCGATATTATATAATAAATCACTTCCTAAAAAGACCAGTACGATGGGAACCGTAAATTTGATTAGTTTCACATTATCGTAATAACCTGAACTCTTTTCTATTCTCGTAAGAAAAAAACCTAGTATCAACCCCAAGCATGATCCCAGGATATTGCCAATTACAGCTCCGGTAACAGAAAATCCCCAATTGACTAATAGTAGAATGGCTAAAAATTTTCCAACTGAATAGGTAATGGTCAATAGAGATTGTTTTTCAAATTTGCCTAGGCCATTTTGAATTCCAAGATACACGGAATATATACCGTAGATAATAATATCAATTGAAGCCAGTCTGAGGAAAAATACTAATCGAGCATCTTTTAAGAATTCTGCGATGGCAGGCGCAAAAATGTACAAAATCAATGTAATGAATGCGGCAAAGCACAGCTGAAGGCGCAGTGAGATTTTCTTAATCGCATAAGCCTGATCTTCTTCTTTGGAAAGAAATTTTTGAACTGTGGTGGGGACTCCACGTATTATAGCTAATTCAAACCATATTAAAATTGATATTACAATACCGAACAAACCATAATTTTCCGGGCCAAAAACCCTCGCCAAATAGACATGAGCGCCATAACCGCTTAGAATAAAAACTCCTTGGCCTAACATCAAATAGATTGTTCCTGAGAACAAAGAAGTGCTTGTCGAACGATTTTCCATATTTTTTATTTCTGTGTCTTGATTCATCAATCAAAATTTCGTTGGTAGCCCAGATGTCGAAATTTTCTTACTTGGGTTTATCGTTTTGTGCAAGTTCCATTTTTTTTATTTTATATAGAGCAAATTCTAATAATCGCCTAACGCCCCCAATCAAGTCTGCTACAAAGCCTATCACAAAAACCTGAAAACCTATCATCATGAGAACTGCTGAAAGGATTAAAGACTGGATATGACCCGAACCGTCGCCTATCAAATAAAAGTAAACAAATCGCATTGAGACGAGCACTCCACTACCAAATAGAATCCCGCCAATAAGAGAGAAAAACTTCAAAGGCTCGTACATCGCATAAATTCTGAAAATGGTAGCAACAGAGCTCTTTAAATACTTAGGAATACTACCGAAAAGTCTTGACTCCCTGAGTTTAGGATTTGTCTTGACAGGAACAGATGCCACGGCCAAGTTCTTTTTACCTGCCTGAATAATCGTCTCTAATGTATAAGTAAACCTCGAAACGATATTGATATTTAATGCAGCCTCACGACTAAAAGCTCTAAAGCCACTTGGAACATCCGGAACCTTCGTATCCGACAAATGCCGTACTACCCAGCTGCCAAGACTTTGAAGACATTTTTTTGAAAATGAAAAATGCGAGATGTCATTTGTTTGTCTATCACCTACAACCATGTCGGCATCACCTTTCAAAATAGGCTGAATTAAATTCTCTATTGAATCACCACAGTACTGGTTGTCGCCATCCGTGTTTACAATAATATCGGCACCAAGCCTTAAGCATGCGTCCAATCCGGACATAAAGGCCTCTGCAAGACCTTTATTGTTTGTGTGGCTAACAAGATGAGACACCCCGAGTTTTCTGGCGACCCCGACTGTTTCATCATCACTGCCGTCGTCAATTATAAGGACTTCAATTTCATCAATACCGTCTATGGACTTCGGCAAATCATTTAAAGTTTTTGGCAATGTATCTTGTTCGTTCAAACAAGGTATTTGAATAATAAGCTTCATTATGGATCAAATTGTTAGGCTTACTGTAAAATTTTTTCTATGTTATATTCCTTCGTCTCTTTTGCATGGGTAAAAATAATTATTTCCCCAATTAATCCGATTGAAATCATTTGAATTCCAATCACAAAGAACAGGGTTCCCAAAAGTAACAATGGCCGTCCCGCAATTGCACCTGAGAACAATCGATACATAAACAAGTAAATATTTATTGCTCCACCGGCGATAGCAAATATTGCTCCAAAGAAACCTAGAAAATGCAGCGGTTTTTTTGAATAGTTCAGCAAGAAAAATATGGTTACAATATCAAGAATCCTTTGCAAGTACTCGTTTACATACTTAGACTGTCTGAATTGAGCAGGCAGCTGTTCAATTTCTTCCTCTGTAACTTTATATCCCTGGCGGATTGCCAGCAACGGTAAAAATTTGTTTAAGTCACCGTAAAAAGGTATATTTTCAAGTAGACTCTTTTTTGCAACAAATACACCGCTATTGATGTCACTTAATGATGCCCCACTAAATTTATTGACAACATAGTTAAAAGCCCCGGAAATAAATTGATTAAGCTTGGAATCTCTGCGAGGAAAGCGTTTCCCAACAACTAAATCATAGTCCTCATCCAATTTTTTAATTAGATTCGGGAGACCTTCAGGGTTTATCTTAACACGAGTTGTCAAATATACAACTTTTTTGCCACGAGTTAATTGCATAGCCGCGTCGAAAGCCGAAGCCTCTCCAAATTCAGACCGCATCTTAATCACTTTTATTCTACTATCTGAATTTGAGATATGCGATAGCTTTTCATATGTAGTATCCCTGCTGCCGTCTTCGACGAAGACAATTTCATAGGACTTCTTATGAGAATCCAAGGTTTTGACGAGGTTTTCAGTAAATGCATCGATCTCGTTTTCAAAATTACAACAAACAACTATCGTGGAGATTGCCAGCGATGATTTATTTTTTTTATCAACATTATTTTTTCTCACCTTAGGTTTTTCAATCGTGGCCTTTATGTCACCCTTCATCCTGATTCGTTCCTAGTTTATACTTATGATTTTTCTATTAGAAAAAACCGACGCTTTTGACCTGTTTTAATAATTATATGACCGATAAGTCCTATAAATAACAACTGAAATCCGGTCACAAACAATAAAAAATCTACAGCTATTAGATTATTGAATTCTTCAAGGGTAAAACTAAGCCAGTAGTCACCAATCAAAATCGTTACCGACATAAGTAATGCAATCATGATCAGGAGGGTTGCCACTTTTCCAAAAAAATAGAGTGGGTGGTTTAAATAACGGATAAAAATATTCAATGTCATCAAATCCATTATGACTTTATACGTGCGAGTTAGATTATATTTCGATACTCCAAAAATCCTGGGGTGGTGATTCACTTCGATTTCGCCTATTTTAGCTCCTTCAACGCGCGCAAGTGCAGGCAGGAAACGATGCATTTCACCGTAAAGATTTAGTCTCTTTATAATGTTTGCACGATAGGCCTTTAGCGCACATCCTGTGTCATGGAGCTTTACATTTGTTACTTTGCAAATAATTAGATTAGCAATTTTTGAGGGAATCTTTCTTAATATCAATTTATCCTTTCTGTTTCTCCGCCAGCCACTCACAACATCATATCCTTCATCCAATTTTTTTAAAATATTCGGAATGTCACGAGGATCATTTTGAAGATCGCCATCCATTGTAATAATAACATTGCCTTTAGCCAGTTCAAAACCGGCTGCAGTTGCAGGTGACTGACCAAAGTTTCCGCGGAATTTTATGACTTTTAACTTGGAATCCTTGTTATGGATTGACTCCAATATTCTGTATGTGTCATCCGTGCTACCATCATCAATGAAAATTATCTCATAGGCCGGAGTGAGTTTATCCATAACCTTTTTTATGGCAGAATATAGCCTTTTAACGTTTTCCTGCTCATTCATAACAGGAACAACAATTGAATAATCAATTTCCCTATTGGTCACAGACATATTTCATTATTTGATTGCAATAAGTTGTTGGATTTTGCGGAAACATATTTTTTATACAGATAAATACTTCCTATAACAGGTAAGAAAATAAATACTTCTATTAAAATCGTCTTAAAATTATGTAAATTAAATAAGGTATAAATGAATTCAGTATTCGATGAAATATCGCGTTGAATGTCCAAAAACAAAGAAAATGGGGATATATAAAAAAAATGGGTCATAGGCCAAAAAATCTGTACTCCAAAAGGAACAGATGTATCGACTGAAAATAAATCTAAAAAAATATGCGAAAGATAGAGGCCGCCATATAATAAAAAGTTGTGAATGAAATTCTTGGGGTGCGCCCTGAAATGAGAAATTAGGGCAAGAAACAATCCAAATATAATAGACATACCTATACTATGGCTGAAACTTCGATGAAAATTATTGGGTGAGTTGAGTATGAAACCCGGGATAAAATCAAAATCCGGTAAATTTGCTACCAATACATACGTCCCTATAATTTTCCAATTTATTTTTCCTTTATTCATTAAACTATAGTAAACAATAAACCCAATTAATGAATGTGCAACTGGTGATGGCATTTATACTAAAATCCCTTTGTTTGAGGAGAAACCGTTAGGTCTTTTGGAGCAGATGGGGCGGTAGTATCAGTTTCATTCGTCCTTATAAGCAAGACAGCATCTTCCGCAAACGGTGAATCAAAATCGGTTCTTTGTTGTGCAGCAACATTACTTATTTCCGAATACTTTCCCGTGCCCGGGTCAAACCATTGTACTTTAGCTTGACCTGAAGCAGCGGACAAATCAACTGTTACACCCCCACCATTTGAAAGATAAACAATATATTCCTCTCCAGGTTTAGCTAAACAAAAATTGACATTACTATTACTTACCAAATCGTTATGTGGCGACATTTCATAAAATTTTCTCTGCTCCATAAATTCGTGTAAATAACCACACATTTTGAGATCTGATGTTGAAGAATTCTTTATATCCATGCCGAGAACCATAACATAAGTCCCACCCATTGCACATGCCCAATTCTTTTGACGCATGGTTTTCCCGGTACCATGATCGGCGGCCTCAGCCATATTCAAATTATACTTGTTTTTTGCATCTTCCCAAGCTTCGGCCATGCCACGGTTTAGCTCTCGGATTGAAGTTTTGTTATATTGCATGACAAATTGGTCGATATTTGGATCATTGGCGAACTCAGAAAAATCCAACCCATTCAATTTATGGACGCCAATCACATGGTCATAATCATCAGCAGCTCTTATTGCAGAGGCTATGTTTGAGACCCTTCGCGCGCTAAACTCTTCTTGATATTCTTCTGCCACAACCCAAATCAAATGCTTATGGTGTTCAAAGTAATTAACGATTGTCTCAATAAATTCACGCTCCGCCGAATCAACCCTATCGCCTGTATTCCAGATTTTTGCATCGTCATCATAAAAAAAGAAGAAAATAACTATTCCATCTCTCTCCATTTCATCAAACCAAACTTCCCACTGTTCTAAAATCTTAGTACTTACTCCCCTTGAAGGCTCAGAATCAATGAAAGGATTATGAGTCTTGTTACCATCACCACCATGAGAACGGACGGCCTGCAGATAAATGCTATTTGCACCACTTTGCGCGAGCTTGTTAATTAGCTCCATCTGATCGCCTGAGCGTGTGCCATCGCTGATCCTTGATCCTCTATACAAAAAATCTTCCGGGTCTCCAGGACCACATAGGAAAAATGGGCCAGCGCCGGCATATTTAAGCCATTGAGGGTTCTCAGGATCTACAATAATCTGGCCGGGTAGCGGTTCATCAGCAAAAAGATATAGAGGTAAGACAAGCGATAAAAGTATTATGAAACATTTCGATTTTATTTTCAAAATTTTTAACATTCCAAACTCCATAAAATAATTTTGCAGCATTAGCGTCTAAAAGCGTAAACCAAGCCACCCATAACGCCATGAAACAATACAATACCAAAAGCAACCCAAGAGAGAGCGATCGCATCTTGTCCAGCCACACCGATATACGCAAAGAGAAATACATAGGCGTTCTCCCTAAGACCAATCCCATTAATTGATATCGGAAGCATGAGAAGAATTATTATTATTGGAACAATAACAAAAAAATAACCCAAAATGACATCAAGATCTAATGCAACGCTGATAAAATAATAATGAAACACAACATTAATTTGCAAGGCTAATGAATACAGAAAAGTAACCCTCAATGCATTATCCTTGCTTCGTATGAACATAAATGCTTCGTGTAGATTCCAAATTTTACGTTTAACTTTTTGAAGTTTAAAACCCTCAAGAAATTTACATAGTACTTTAATCAAAAAACGATTAAATATTATTATGAATCCCAACAATGTAAAAACCAAAACAAGCGATACCATGCCAACAAAAGAGGACACTTTTAGTCCGACAAATAACCCGATTACTATCCCTAAAATTGCAAGAATAGCAAGTGCAAGGATCCCCATCATCCGCTCTACAATAACCGTCGATACAGATTGAGCCGTTTTTTTACTGTGCTTCGAAACGTCATAAACCCTTACGACATCACCTCCAACAGTTGTTGGCAAAAATATATTAAAAAAATGACCTACGAAGAGGGAATTTATCAATTTGATAACCGGTACTTCGACAGACTGAGCTCTGAGTAAAAATTTCCAGCGGAAACCGCTCAAAACCTTACCGACCCCATTTAAGGAAATTGCTATCAAAAGCCAAGTAATTGAGACGTTTTTTAAAGAATCAAGAATTATACTTATATCAATGTCCGACAACACGTAGGCTAGTAACAAACCGCTAAGCAACAATTTGGCTAAAATAAGTAACTTTTTCTTCATTTATACAAGCACCTAGTTGGTTTCAGCGACCACATCAGGTTTTCTACTTCGAATCGGCTTAGCAGGAATGCCCATGGCAATATAGTATTCGGGGACATCCTTGGTTACAACCGAACCGGCACCAATTATACTTCCCTTTTTAAGGGTAACTCCATCCAATATGCAAACATGACTCGCTATCCAAACGAGATCTTCAATCTCAATTCCCTTTGACACTTTACCCTCTTGGGCTGAAGGTAGGATTTCTGTACTCTCAAAATTATATGAGTTCGCGCTGAAATGTGTAAAAGCGCCAATATCTATGTTATTACCAACTTTTATTTTCCCATTTTCTGAGACCATAAGGTTTACGTTTGTAGTTATATTGACATTATCTCCAATTGTTATATCGCCATTTTTACAAACCAATGCCGAGTTTCTTCCCATGGTGAAGTTATTGCCGATTTGAATTCCTTGGTTGCTAGGACCTTTTGCATCGATTACCGTATTGTCATCAAATACCGCATTATTCTCAATCGAAATTTTGTGTGGATGCCGAATCGTCATATTTCGTCCAAAAATGACATTCTTACCGATACTCTTAAAAAACTGTCGATACAGTTTTTTTCGCAAAACGATACCAAGGGCTCCAGGTATACCATTGCATAACAACATAACGAGTTCAAACTTCACCAATTTAATCAGGCCACCGGAAGAACCGAGGACCATCTCTGTATAAATTTGAATATTGGTTTTGCCCTCATCGAACAATTTTCTGTGAAGACCTGGCCCGACATTCGTTGTATTATCAGTCATTTATAGAATTTTCACTTTATTAAAGTTTAGTCTATATAGCCGTTTGCTCTATACCATTGTCCAGTTCTTCTTAAACCTTCATCTAATCCTACCTTGGGCTTATAACCTAAATCTTTTTTTGCCTTATCGATTTTAAACGCCCTGTTCTGACGATACCAATCCACTCGACGCGGAAATATTGGTGGTGTGATCCGAAAAGGCTTACAGACTTTTTCAAAAATATGGCCAACGATTATAAGAGGGATAATTGGATAATATTTGATTTTCACATCAATATTTAAGGCTTCTCCTGTTTTCTTAACTATTTCCTTTATTTCAACGTATTCTTCATCAGCGATTAGATAAGTCCCTCCTTCCCCCTTGCCATCTTCCATAGCTAGCATAAAGGCATCGACTAAATTATCAATGTAAAGAGGATGGTAATATGTTTTACCATTGCCACACATTGGGAAGCTCCCTCTCGCCACACGCTTAAAGATCATAAAAAATCGCTCTGGATCGCCTGGACCGTAAATTGCCGCTGGTCGCAGGATAACTGTTTTCATGCCGTTTTGGTTATATTCATTGACGATAGGCTCAGCTTCATATTTTGTTTGCTGATAATAATCAGCAGGTTGAATGGGTGCGTCTTCGCCGCCAGGAGGATCATCAATATTACCGTGAACTCCACAAGTACTACAATAAATAAACTTTTTGACCTTGTGCGCACTAGCAACTTCTAATACATTCTTAGTGCCTTCAACATTTATCTCTCGGTAGTAGGTATTAGGAACATCTAATTCACGAAAAGCTGCGGCTAAATGGTGCACAACTTCCACTCCATCCATGCACTGTTCTACTATTTCCATGTCTGTAACACTACCAATCACAACCTTAGCGCCCCACCCTCTTAATTCCTCAGTTTTTAGTCCCTCTTTATAGTCGAGAGCAACTACCTCATGACCTTCATCGATTAACCTTTTTACAAGAGCTTTGCCGGTGAAACCGGTGCCTCCCGTAACAAGAACTCTCATCTTTTTCTCCTAGTTTGTATTCTTGACTTTTACTGCTGATAAACCATTTACACTATTATATAGTCTATTCAATTTCTTTTTAAAAGCGCCATAACTGTATTTAGCTTGAACAAGCTTTTTCCCCGCCTCCCCCAGGTCTCTTCTAAGTTCAGAATTTTCGATTAACTTAATCATCGCTGTGGAAAATTCCTCGGAATTGGGATTTGCCAGTTCGGCAACTCGATTGTTCAGGACTTGAGTATGAGAATAAATATCTGTAGCTAAAATTGCCTTTGCAGATTTAAGATAGGAGTAAATTTTCATAGGCGTATTCTCGCCTCTAATTCTAGGAGAAACCAAAATATCAGCCTGTCTTAAGTACCCGGCTAACTGACCAATCGGTTTTTGCCCAGCGAAATGAACCCTGCTTGCAATTCTCAGATGGCGACATTTGCTTTGATATTTTTTAATGTCCGCGTTCATACCGCCAACAATTATTAAATCGACAGAATGGCTCTTTTCTAAAACCTTCTGAAAACTTTCAAGCAAAAGATCGATACCTTGATAAATTTCTAGATTTCCAATGTACAGCAAGCTCAAGCCTTGAATGCTAAATTCCTTTTTTAAATTCAAACAGTGATTGTTACGACTTTCTTCGAGTAGAGGTATATCGTGCAGGACGACAATTTTTTTATTCGGGTCATACTCTTTTACAGTTTTAGCAAGTGCATCACAAACCGGTACTACAGCATGTGATTGTTTGACAGCAACTTTTTCGGCATGAGCAAATATCCTAGAGAAAAGGGCAAGATATGAGAATTTTTCAACCATTTGCTGTGCCATTGAAGAGTCCATATCATAAATGTAAGGAATTCGAAATATTTTCTTAACAGTTAGGGCCATAAATACCGACTCTTCTACTGCATGAACAATGTCATAGCGTCTTTTTAATAACATTGACAACGCTTGTAAAAACATAAAAATATCGCATATCAATTTTTTCCCTGAGAAACCGGGTCGAACATCCTTCACAAAAAATAGGTTTGGGATTCTAAAAATATTAACGTTTTCATAAGAAACATTTCTGCCTTCATGATATGTCAAAACGTCGACATCCTCCCCACGTTCAGACAATGCTTGCAACATCAAATTTACGGCAATGGGTGTGCCCCGATCCTGATAAAATGGATGGGGCGCTAGAAATAGAATTCTCATTTCAACCTGTACTTCGTACCATTTTTAAGATAACCGGAGAGCCAAATAAAGACGTGAGTCCGACACCCCGAAAAACTCCTTCTGTGAAAGAAGAAATAAATGGCACTTTTAAGGCGCGATGCAGTGCCATCGGCAAAATAAACTCGGCATATCGACTGGCTCTCACAAACCCACTCTGT
>JAZGCJ010000016.1:0-21264 GCA_036476895.1 Thermodesulfobacteriota bacterium | reverse complement strand
ATTTTACCTTCGATTTTATCCACAGACTTTACGAGACTTGGGGATGAGATAAATTCTATAAAAAAGGCGGGAGCAGATTGGATACAGGTGGATGTAATGGATGGGCATTTTGTTCCTAACATTAGTATAGGTTTGCCGGTTGTTGCGTCTCTTACGGCTATAGATCCTCCCTCAATGGATATACATTTAATGATCGAAAACCCTGACTATTTTCCCGAGTTGTTTATAAAAGCGGGTAGTCCCTTTGTCAAGGTATTAACAGTTCAAATTTAAACATGTAAACTCTTACACAGTAACATATCTACAATAAAATCACATGGTGTTATGGCTGGTGTGGCTATAAATCCGTTAACTCCGATTTCTGCACTTGAAGAAATTATACAATATATAGATCTGATACTGATTATGACTGTTGAGCCAGGGTTCTCGGGACAAAAATTTATTCAATCAACGGTTGATAAGGTAAAGAATCTTAGAAAAATTATAGATAAAATGGGAATTAAGCCTTTAATTGAGGTTGATGGTGGAATAAAATTAAATAACATAAAGATGATTGCCGATGCAGGAGCCGATGTTATAGTGTCTGGATCAGGAATATTTAAAACTGAAAACTATTTCGATACTATAAAAAATATGAAGTCGTTAGTAAATACATAACTTTAATAATATAGTATGGACCCGGATAGCTATATCTCAGAAATTGAGAAATACTTCTTGTCTTTGAAGGGAAGCGGTGTAATGCTTTCATCTACAGACTATAATTCTATAATATACTGGAATGAAAAAAATATTCCAAAAGAAGTTATCCTCAGAGGTATAAAAAGTGCTTTTAAGAATCACTCAAGAGCGAGGAATAAAAAGTTAAACAGTATCTATCAATGTCTACCATTTATCGAACAATCTATTTCTCTCTATAAAATAAGTGATAAAAAGAATAATTCCATATGTGATGAAGTAGCAATCGATAACCTGATTGAGGGGATCAAAAGGGAAATACGAATTGCAATAAAATCACAAAGTAATTTATTATTAAAAGAAGAATTTAAAAAAATGTAATCAGAGATAGATAAGATTAAGAACTTGGATGAAAATACTTTTTATATAAAGCTAAAAGAATTTGATGATAAATTGTTGAATAAGATATTTAAAAAACTGACTAAAATGGATGCCGATCGAATAATGTCGGAAGCAGAGAAGAAGATTGAGAAGAGGTCTCTTTATATGTCTTTCAAAGCAAGGGAGGAAAGTTTATTATCCTTTAGAAATCAAATTATAAAGGATAAATTTAATCTAAATAGTATTTTTAGTTATGAATAAATTATCAAAAGGGATAAAAAAAAGTACCAATTTTTGCGATCATTGCTATAGCAAGGGCTATGTTATATTCATGAATGGGAATTTTGCTAATGCCAGGATATGTGATTGCATAAATGATTGTAACGAATGTGAGGGTAGGGGTTCAATAATAAATAGATCTGAAAAAGGTTACACATATGTTTCACCTTGTAACAGGTGTGGGTTTATCAGGAGGAACGTGAAGCTGTATAACCTTTCAGGTATTCCCTCAAAGTACCATAATGTTCTACTGGTCGATAGTTTTAAACCTGGAAGATTAAAGTCCCATCAAATAGCTCTTCAGTATGTTAAGAGTTTTGTCTTACTTTATCCCGAGAAAAAGGGATTTCTGCTCATGGGCGCATCCGGATCGGGGAAGACTCATCTGGCAGTTGGAGCTATTTCCGAACTTACTCTGGAGCATGGTGTTCCATGTACTTTTAAGGATTTTTTCTACCTTCTTTCAGAGTTGAAAGAAGCCTATTCTCGAGGCACATCGGAAAATGAAATTATTTTGCCACTTATTGATGCCGAAGTTCTGGTTATAGATGAATTGGGAAAAGCTAAGAGCAGTGATTGGGAATTGAACATACTTGACCAGTTGATATCAAAGAGATATAACTCATCTAAAGTTACGTTGATCACAACCAATTATATTTCATCTAAAGAGTCGGAAGATACCGAGGATACGAATCAGATACTGGAAATAAGGGTAGGGGAGAGGATTTCGTCAAGGTTGTATGAAATGTGTAAATTTATCCATTTAAAAGGTGAAGATTATAGAAAGAAGATTTGACTTAAAATTTCCAGTATTTAGAGTTTATTTCCATAATACCATTAATTAATTGATCGACTTTTGTTGTATTTGAATAATCAAGATAATCAGTATTATTTTGCATTAACAGTTCCTGAATCACAGCATATACCGAGTGCCAGAGACCTTCTAAATTGTATCCACCTTCAAGTATATAAATGATCTTTCCGCCACAATGCTCATCAGCTAGTTCATTTAGTAGTTTTGTCATGTTCTGAAAACCTTTAGGTGTGACGGCCATTCCGCCAAGCGGGTCTGCTATATGTGTATCGAATCCTGCGGAAACTAAAATTATCTTTGGTGTATATTGATCGATTACCGGTTTTAATAACTCAAAAAATATTTTTATGTATTCTTGATCGCCCATACCGGGATTCATTGGTATATTTAGTGTGAACCCTTCGCCCTCACCTATGCCGATTTCATTTGCCGCGCCGGTTCCGGGATAATATGGAAATTGATGAGTGGATATATAGAATACTTTATCTGTATCGTAAAACATATGTTGTGTGCCGTTCCCATGATGTAGATCCCAATCTACAATCAGTATCCTATTAACATCATAATTATTGATTAAATGGGCTGCCCCGACTGCAATATTATTGAACAGACAAAATCCCATTGCCCTGTCTTTTTCTGCATGATGACCTGGGGGTCTAACTAGGGGGAATGCAGCTTCCAAATCGTTATTCATAACTAAATCAATTGATTTAATCATGCCACCTGCTGCCCTTATGGCAGCTTCAAATGATTTTGGAGATGTTGAAGTGTCTGCATCCAGATATACCCTTTCCTTTCCACGGGTAGATTCTATTAAATCAAAATGTCTGGCTTCGTGAACTAGGGATATATGTTCTTTTAAGGCGTCAAAAGGTTCAATTAATTCAACCTTATTCATTAAACCTGTATTTATAAGCATATCATTGATCACTCTTATCCTGTCGGGTGATTCAGGATGACCATAACCATTATCGTGCATTTTAAAAATGTCATCAATTGCAATGCCCAGTTTTCTCATAATTACAGTTTAACATTAAAAATTACAGTAGCTCCTTTATTGAACCCACAAGATACAAGGAACCTGTAACACATGATGGTGATTTGCCGTTTATTATATGTTTATACGCTAGTTCTGAATTTTGGATAACCTTTGATTTAATACCTAAATTGCTCTCAGCATATGTTCTTAAATCGACAGGATCAGCCATTAAATTATTTGGTAATGATGTAAAAATAAAACATTCTGCAATTATACTAAGCTCGTTAATAAAGCTTTTATAGTCTTTTGAACTTTGAATTGAAACAAGGAAAGTAAATTTTAAATCTTTATACTTGTTTATAATGGATTTAACGAGTTTGTTTGCAGAGTCTTGGTTATGCGCACCATCTAAAATCAGGGGTGGGTTGTTTTTGATAGTTTCCATCCTTCCTTCCAATGAGAAATTATTGGTTATTTCAAGTATTTTTTTAAGATCAAAATCTATAAGTTTTTTAATTGAAAGGATCTCTGACACAGCCAAAGAAACGGATATATTATTCAATTGAAATAAAACCTGGTCTTTAAGCCCTAAATTTTTAATATCCCATAATATTCCATTGTAAGTATTGGTGTTTTTATCTATATAAAAATCAATGTTGTTAATATAAAGATCAGACCTCATCTGTTTACAGTACTCTTTTATTATATCTAGAGATTGACCCTCACATCCTGTTACAACCGGCACATTGTCCTTAATAATCCCGGCTTTCTCCCGGGATATGCTATCAATGGAAACTCCAAGATAATTTGTATGATCAATGGAAACATTTGATATAACGGAAACAAGAGGATCGACTATATTTGTAGCATCCCATATTCCCCCCATTCCTACCTCGATTATTGCAATATCTACTTTATTTTTTTCAAAATATATAAATGCCGAAGCTGTAAGGGCTTCAAAAAATGAGATCCCAATCTTTTTTTTATGGTTTGTATATTCTATTGCTGTCAATATATCATATATCTCATCGTCTGAGATCATAATCTCTGAAACCCTTATCCTCTCATTTACCCTGATTAAATGTGGTGAGGTATACAGGCCGGTTGTTAGATTATGATTATTCATAATGGAAGATAAAAGGTTTGTGATTGATCCTTTTCCGTTCGTACCCCCAACCAATATACAGGGATATTCTTTATGTGGATTCGAATAATATGACATTAACTCCGATATCCTGCCGAGACCCGGTTTAATGTTTGTTATGTTGAAACCGTTAATTAACTGATCTAAATTTTTACTCATATCCGTTATATGCTATTTCAGAAATTAAATGTTAATGATTACCATTTGACAAAAATAATTTCTTGATATTTACTTCATTTACAATTAAAATTGATTATTATTATCAATTAGAACAGAAATGATTACAAATATTAATATTAAGCCTGAAAGAAAGAAGAAATTAAACGAATTTTTATCACAAAAAAAACTCAAATCTACTAAACAGAGAGATGTTATATTTAACGAGTTTTTTGACAATTACGTTGGTAAACACATTACCATTGAGGATTTATATGAAAAAATAAAGAAGAATAATCCTCGGATAGGTTATGCGACGATATATAGAACTTTAAAGCTATTTAAAGAAAGTGGCATTGCATCTGAAAGAAACTTTGGTGATGGACGAGCAAGATATGAACCCATTAGGTACGACGGCGATACCCATCATCACATAATATGTAAAGATTGTAGCAGAATAGTTGAATTTTCAAATAATCATATTGAATCGTGTTTGAAACAAGTTGCAAAGTTAAATGGTTTTAGTGTTGAAAATTACAAGATAGAGGTTTATGGAAGCTGTCCTTTATCCAAGAATGGGGGAAATTGCGAATATAACGAAAATGCTAGCTAAATTTTATTAAATACCCAACTCCTTATTCGCTAAATCAGCAATCTCTTCAGCTATATTTGAAATTAAGGATTCATTATCACCCTCTACCATGACCCTGAGTATGGATTCAGTCCCGGAATATCTTAGGTTAATACGGCCGTTACCATCTAATTGCTTTTCTTTCTGGTTGATTAGTGTACTTAGTTTTGACAGCTCGGTTAATGGTTTTTTGTTCTTGACTTTAACGTTTAAGAGTGTTTGGGGATACAGATCTATTATTTTGGCAAGTTCAGATAAACTTTTATTTTTACCTATCATTATTTTAAGAATTTGAAGGGCTGCCAGTGTTCCATCACCCGTAGTGGCGTAATCAAGAAATATAATATGACCGGATTTTTCTCCTCCGAGATTACAATTCAAATTCTTCATACTCTCGACAACATATCTGTCTCCTACATTTGTTCTTATAAAATTAACCCCTTTGTCTTTAACAAATTTTTCAAGTGCCATATTACTCATAATGGTAGTAACTATTGTATTTCCGGAAAGTAGCTTGTTATTAATCATATCCTCTGCGAAAATGGCTATAATTTTATCACCGTCCACTTCATTTCCGTTATCATCAATAAAAATCACCCTGTCTGCATCACCGTCAAGCGCTATTCCTATATCTGCGCCATGTTTCAAAACTTCTCCTTTTAATAAATCTGGAAGGAGAGCGCCGCAGTCTTGATTGATATTTTTTCCATTTGGATTCACCCCGACTTTGATTAAATTCGCTCCCAACTCTTCAAATACGGAGGGAGCAACTCTATAAGCAGCGCCATTGGAACAATCCAATACAATCTTAATGCCATCAAGCGTTAAGTTCTTTGGGAATGTGTTTTTTAAGTAGACGATGTATCTACCTTGTGCATCGTCAAGTCGATAAGCCTTTCCTATATCTGTCGGTTCAACACCACTTAAATCAAGTTGTTTTGAATTTATTAAATTTTCGATTTTTAATTCTAGTTCATCCGATAGTTTAAACCCGGATCCGTCAAAGATCTTTATTCCGTTATCTTGATAGGGATTATGTGAGGCTGAAATTACAATTCCGGCATCAGCGCGCATACTGGACGTTATGAATGAAATTGCCGGTGTGGGTAAGGGACCAACGAAATGAACATCACCACCCATGGATGTAATACCCGCTGCCAGGGATTGTTCAAAAATATAGCCCGACAATCTTGTATCCTTGCCAATAATGATTTTAATTTTCTTTGAATTTTGTTTAATTTTTAATGCAAGCGCTTTCCCCAATTTCAGGCTCAATTCGGGTGTCATGGGAAATTTGTTGGCTATACCCCTTATCCCATCTGTACCGAAAAGTCTTTTTAATTCATTCATATTTAAAGGGTGTCCTCTAATTCAAGTTTATTTCTATTTTCTTAGGTTCCTGCTTTGTAAGTTTAAGACCTTCCAAGTTAGGATATGTGATATTAACGTCTAATTTGTGTTTTTTTTTCGCTTCAGCTTTACTTTTTAAATCTTTACCATCAACAAAGAGCTTTATGTCCTTGCTGTTTAAATTATTGATTACGCTGTATGGTCCTTCAAAAGTCAGCTCGGCAGACATTTGATCCTCATCTTTATTTAAATCGAAATTATCAAAATTTATGTAATCAATTCCAATATCCTTAAACTCCTTTTTTACAGTTTTTTCCTTCAACGGGACACTAACTGTTATTGTTTTATTATCAACTAATTTAATTAAACTAGCAGGCAATTTCAGATCTACTTCCTGTGTAAAATTGGATTTCTCTTTTTTTGTATCAACAATGTCCGTATTAACATAATCAATTCTTTCTACAATACTCTTAGGTCCGGAAATCTTGACTTTATTAGGCTTAACTGTTGGTTCACCAATTATTTCAAACCCGATTTCCGGTTCTTCTATTATAGGAATTACTTTTACGGTTTTAGTTTCAGTTTTATCTACATCAACCTCAATTTCTGCTGGGCTGATACTTGTGACTTCAAGTCCTCTGGGCGGTTTAATGCTATCTGTTCTTATTTCAAATGTGGATACTCCTTCTGAAACATGGGATAGATCTATGGTTAAAAAAATATTTTTTGGTGAGATTGAAGTTAGCCTGCTTCTCGGTCCTTGAATCCTGATATTCACCTTTTTGGGTGGGTTGTTGACCACAATAAGGCTCTCTGGAAGGTTTACGTAATTAACATTGACTTTAAGCGTTTTGTCTATGTCTGACTCTATGTTTGCTACAAACCATAACAATAAGGCAATAACAACGGCAAGTAGTTTTTTGCCCATATTACTAAAAAGTGATATTTTCGGACTTTGGTTACTCGCCTTGGTAATTTTATTGTTTTCTATCCAATTGCTCATTTTTTGACACTATTTAATTTGTTGAATAAATTCCCTAAATAGGAGTTAAAACCTACTTCTTTCCTTTCTAAACCGAGTAATTCAATTAAATTGGATCTTAGGGAAGCCAAATCCAATCCTCTTATTATTTCACCATTATAGCTAAGTGACATTATGCCTGTTTCCTCAGAAACAATAATAACAACGGTATCTGTTTCACTGGTGATTCCCAGGGCGGCTCTGTGTCTTGACCCTAGCTCCAGCTCCAGATCAGGGTCTGTAAGCAATGGGAAAAAAGAGCCCGCCGATAAAATCCGGTTGTTCCCTATAACAATAGCTCCATCGTGGAGTGGGGAAGAAGGATTAAAAATTGAAATTATTATCTCTATGCTTACCAATGAATCAAGTTTCATTCCAATTTCAACATAATCGTTTAAGCTGTTTTCTCTTTCAATTGCTATTAAACAACCTATTTTTTTGCTAGACATGTACGATGATGCCTTAACGATTTCATCAATATAGGTTTCGGTAATTTTTGGTTTGGAAAATCTCAAGAGAAAGGGTCTTCGACCAAGCGCGGCAAGGGTTTTTCTTATATCGTTTTGAAAAAGTATAACAATTATTAATATGAAAGATCCCAGAAAATGACCTAAAAGCCAGTTTAATGTAAATAGTCCTCTTTGTGAAAAATGGTATAAAATAAATAGTATAAATAAACCGAAAAGAACCTGAGCCGCCCTGGTACCCTCAATCATTTTAAGAAAGTAATAAACTATGACGGCTATGAGCAGTATATCAACGGTATCCCACAGATATCTAAAGTTGTCCAATGATTCAAACATAATTAATTTTAATTATACATAGTTAATTAATTAAGCGATTCATTTAATATTGAATCTGCCATTTTTATTACTTTTTTCATAAATCCAACGTTATGGACCCTTATAAATGAAGCTCCGTTTTTTATACTCATTGTAACGGTTGCAGCGGTTGCTTCATCCCTGTCATTAAGATCTTCTGTTCTGAGTACTTTTCCTATAAATGATTTATTCGATGTTCCTACCAATATTGGTTTGTTAAGTTTTCTGAATTCATTCAATCTGTTTAAAATTATCAGGTTTTGTTCTGGAGTTTTGCCGAAACCGATTCCCGGGTCAATTAAAATTGAATCAGGGTCGACACCTTTGTCCTCCGCACTTATTACTGACTGATGCAAACAGCCGCATATATCCTCAATTAATGAACGATATACGGTATTGTTTAGCATATTAACCGGCCTTGAAGGGGTATGCATGACTACCAGTCCCGATTTGAATTTCGCCGCCACATCTGCAATGGCCGGATCAAACCTCAATCCGCTAATATCGTTTATAATAGAGGCTCCTTCGCTCAAGGCGGCATAGGCAATTCTTGATTTGGTAGTGTCGACTGAAAATATCGTATTAAAGTATTTCATACCTTCTTTAATTATTGGAATAACTCTATTGTATTCTTCTTCTTCACTCACGGGCTTGGAACCTGGTCTGGTAGATTCACCGCCAACGTCAATTATATCTGCACCCTCCTCAATTAATTTTTCAATATGGTTCATGGCATCCTGGATTTTTAAGAATTTCCCCCCATCATAGAAAGAATCTGGGGTTACATTCAGGATTCCAATTATATGGGTTCTGGAATTCAAGTATAGATTATTATTACCATATCTGAATATCTTGCTTTCCTTGTTACCCGTTTTGGAGCAACTATTGTCCATTTCCAAAATTCAGTTAGAAAAGATGAAAAAAAATTAATTAGATAAACTATTAATTGACGATTGTTGGAAAATTTGAAAATCTTATTTGTTATGATCTTCAAACTTGTTAGCTCTATATGCCAATGTTCCCTGAGGTGCATAAGGTGTTGACCACGACACGCCAGATTTTCGCTCATTTTTAACTAGCTCATCCAGTTCTTTGGCATCAACTACTTCTTTATCAAGCAGCAAATTTGATAACTTGTGAAGAAGGTCAATATTTTCGGTTAATAATTTATTGGATTTCTCGTAGTTCTCATTGACAATTCTTTTTATCTCATTATCTATAGCAACGGCTGTTTCCTCGCTGTAATCTTTAGATCTGGAAAACTCTTTACCAAGAAAAATTTGTTCCTCTCCCTTTCCGAAAGTAATTGGTCCAACAGAATCACTCATTCCCCATTCGCATACCATTTTCCTGGCAATTTCTGTAACCCGCTCCAAATCATTCCCTGCACCGCTTGTTCTTTCATTAAACACTATCTCTTCAGCTGCCCTTCCACCAAGAAGTACCATTATTGTTCCGTTTAAGTAGCTTTTTGATAAGGTATATTTATCCTCTATCGGTAATTGCTGTGTAACACCAAGTGCCATTCCTCTTGGTATTATGGTTACTTTATGTATCGGATCAGTTCCCGGTGTTAATTTTGCAACCAATGCGTGACCAGCTTCATGATACGAGGTAATCTTCTTTTCATTTTCACTGATAATCATGCTTTTTCTTTCAACGCCCATAATTACTTTATCCTTGGCGTACTCAAAGTCATCCATGGTTATTTTTTTCCTGTTGAATCTTGCCGCACGTAGTGCTGATTCATTTACAAGGTTTTCTAAATCTGCTCCTGTAAATCCTGGTGTTGATCTTGCTATTACAGCCAACTTAATATCATCTTCCAGTGGTGTGTTTTTAGAATGAACTTTTAAGATTTCTTCTCTTCCTCTCACATCGGGTCTGGGGACCATAACCTGACGATCAAACCTGCCTGGTCTCAGTAATGCGGGATCCAGCACATCAGGTCTGTTTGTGGCGGACATTAATATGATTCCTTCATTTGATTCGAAACCGTCCATTTCAACCAGCAGCTGGTTTAATGTTTGTTCTCTTTCATCGTGTCCTCCACCAAGTCCGGCTCCTCTGTGTCTGCCAACTGCGTCCAGTTCGTCCACAAAAATAATGCAAGGAGTGTGTTTCTTAGCCTGAATAAAAAGATCTCTTACTCTCGAAGCCCCAACGCCAACGAACATCTCAACAAAATCACTACCACTGATTATGAAAAAAGGAACACCAGCCTCACCGGCTATTGCTTTGGCTAGTAGGGTTTTTCCAGTTCCCGGGGGACCAATCAACAAAATGCCTTTTGGAATTCTTCCGCCCAGAATGGTAAATTTTTTGGGTTGTTTTAAAAATTCTACTATCTCTTGCACCTCTTCTTTCGCCTCGTCAATACCAGCTACATCTTTAAAAGTAATTTTATTTTGGTTTTCATCAAGCATTCTTGCACGATTTTTGCCAAACGACATTGCCTTAGTTCCGCCTGCCTGGAGTTGTCTCATAAAGAAAACCATAATTACAATCAGTAATATCAAAGGAGCCCAACTAAAGAGCATGCTTGTTAATGAGCCGTCATTTTTGGCGGTGAATTTAAAGGTAATACCTTTTTTTTCAAGTTTTTTTATTAATTCGTCGCTTGCCGGACCATAAGTTTTAAATCCCTTAGAACCTTCCACGCTCTGGGCAGCTGTATATTCGCCTCTTATTTCATCATCACGAAATTCTACGTCCTTTATATCACCCTTATCTACGTTTTTAATGAATTCACTGTAAGGAATTTCAATATAATTGCTTCTCGGAGTATGTACTAATTGATATAGTGCTATTATAGCAACGAATATTACTAACCAAAGTATTAAATTTTTAAAAAGCTGACTATTCACTCACACCTCTTAAAATATAGAAATAAGAAAATGATAGCACAATAAGTAACAGTTTTCAACTTGTCAAATTGTACAGAAACCTTAATATTGTCGGATAGATACGTAATATTCTTTAAGTACTAATTCCTATCGAAAAGACCTGTAGTTAAATATCTTTCACCTGAGTCACTAAAAATAGTAACTATATTTTTCCCCGGGCCAAGATACTTGGCAATCTTCACTGCACCATAGCCTGAAGCACCGGATGAAATTCCTACCAATATACCCTCTTTAGAGGCTAATTGTCTAGTGAATGCTATGGCATCCTCAGTTTTAACTTTAATAACATCATCATATATGGTTGTATCTAAAATTTGTGGAATAAATCCTATTCCAATTCCTTGAATTCCGTGATTCCCGGGAGTACCCCCAGAAAGTACAGGGGATTCTTCCGGTTCAACAGCGTAAATCCTGACATCAGGGTATCTTTTTCTTAATGTTTTTCCAATGCCGGTTAATGTACCCCCAGTACCAACTCCAGCTACAAATGCGTCAACCTTGCCGGGTATTTGTTCTATTATTTCAACACCTGTGATATTGGAATGAACTTCGGTATTTGCTTTATTTGTGAATTGCTGTGGCATAAATCCATCTGGGATATATTTTAATATCTCATTTGCTTTATCTATTGCGCCACTAATTTCAAGCTTTTTATCTGTTAAGACTAACTTTACACGAAATGCGGCCAAGATCTGTTTTCTCTCTAAACTCATGTTGTCGGGCATGGTAAGAATTAATTTGTAGCCCTTAACCGCACAAACGAAAGCCATGCCAATGCCGGTATTGCCACTGGTTGGTTCAATTATAGTAGTTTTATCAGGTGAAATTAATCCTCGCTGTTCGGCATCTTCCAACATTCTAATGGTAATTCTCTCTTTTATACTTCCGGCAGGGTTTAGGTTTTCCAGTTTTGCCCATACAGCTGCGCATTCATTACTTACCACATTTTGTAATTTTACGACGCTTGTGTCTCCTATTAGATCTAATATGCTGTCTACATACATTAAAATTATCTAGATTAGTTATAAATTTTATCTAAATTTCTAATTTTAACGGTTTAGTTAAACTAGATAAGTTATTTTAGCAAGAGGTAAATTATATTTTGAAATACACTTTTGTCCATATTTTCAATGGTTTCTAAAAGTTCTTTAACAGTATACCATAGGGCTTCCGGTTTTCTTATTTCGTTTTTTAATTTTAGTACGGTTCCTTTTAGTTTCTGATCCTTGATTGTTCTTGAATAGCTGTCTAAGCTATTAATATCTCCCGGGTTATTATTCATAATATATTACATTTTTATTCCAGTTTGTCTTAAAACTTATGTATAATAATAATAATTGCCGATGGTTTTTCTATATCTATATATTCAATTTAAATAACCTATATGGCTGTAAAAATAAATAAAAGAAAAAAAAGAAGCAAATTAAGGCTTTTTTTGCTCTTGTTTTTTCTGTTTGTGGTTTTCACATTTTTTGGTGCGGTGTACATTGGATATCTATATTTTACGCATGATCTGCCAAATCTAAAATATATAACCGGCTACAAGCCGAAACTGGTAACTGAAGTATATTCATCGGATGGAACTTTGATAGCGGAATTCTATTCTGAATATAGAAAACTAACGCATTGGGAAAAAATACCAAAACACGTAATAGATGCATTTATTGCAGTTGAGGATAAAAGGTTTTACGACCACAAGGGAATCGATCTCAAGAGTATAATTGCTGCAATGGTCCAAAATATAAAAGCAAAGGATTGGGTTAGGGGGGCAAGTACAATCACTCAACAGGTTACAAAAAATATCATCCTTTCTCCTGAAAAAAGCCTTACGAGAAAAATCAAGGAGGCTCTACTTGCCTACAGGATTGAAAACAACCTGTCAAAACAGGAAATTTTATATCTTTATTTGAATCAAATATATCTCGCAGATGGTACATATGGTGTTCAAGCGGCAAGTAATAAATATTTTAATAAGTCTATTGAGGATATAAATATTGCCGAGGCCGCTCTATTAGCAGGTTTGCCCAAAAGACCGGAATACTATTCCCCCAGAAATCATTTGGATAGAGCTCTGAACAGACAAAAACTAATACTGAAAAAAATGGAAGAAGAGAACCTAATCACCAGGGAAGAAAGGCTTGAGGCAGAGAAATTTGAAATAAAAATATCCGAAAAGAAAAAGTTGAATGACAAATACGCTCCTTATTTTGTCGAACATGTAAGACGCTATCTGGAGAATATGTTGGGCACCAATGATTTTCTTCAGGGTGGCTATAAAATATTTACCACATTGGACGTCGATCTTAGTTTGGCTGCACAATGGTCATTAAGAGAGGGAATAATAAATCTTGATTCAAGAAATGGCAACACAATAGTTATAAGGAAATTAAAGTCAAAAAATCAAATTAATTCATTTATAAATAAAACCAAGAAGGAAGAACTAATTAGCGGAAAAATATATGAAACGGCGGTTTTAAACGTTGAGAGTGTTAAAAGCGATAATTCAAGCTATTCAAACGTTTTTAAAGCTACCCTGGTGTTAGGTAATAACGAATTTGAATTAAGGTTTATTGTAAGTTCTCCTTATGGCATTTTGGTTTCACAGTCCGATGGGAAAAAAGTTGATAAATATGCACCTTCAAACGGATATGTGGATGTTAGCATATTACCTGCCAAGTTAAATCGAGGTGATATGATACGGGTAAAACTTAACAGTTCTAAGGATAACAATATAACTGCCAAGGTATTTATGGCCCCTAAAACACAAGGTGCTCTTTTGTCCATGGATGGCAAAGGATTTATAAAAGCAATGGTAGGCGGGTATGATTTCGATCAATCGCAGTTTAACAGGGCAATTCAAGCATACAGGCAACCCGGATCATCGTTCAAACCTATTGTGTATTCCGCATCCATTGATAAAGGATTTACTGAAACATCAATAGTTTATGATATTCCCGTGATTATAAAGGATTGGGCCCCGAGTAATTACGATGGTACTTATAACGGTCCAATGATATTAAGAAATGCATTAACTAAATCGAGGAATTTAGCCAGTGTTAGGCTCCTTCTCGAAATTGATCCGAAGTATGTTGTTAATTATTCCAAAAAGTTTGGTTTCAAATCTCCGCTTAACCCTTATCCATCGCTAGCACTAGGGGGCTCTGAGGTGACAGTGCTTGAAATGGCAAATGCTTTTAACGTATTTGCAACCGGCGGCAAGTTAACGGATCCTAAATTTATTCTAAGAATTTATGACAGGAACGATAATATAATTGAGGATAACACGAATGGAAAAGTTTTTACTAAAAAACAAATTGAAATAAATGAAAGAGAAATAAAAATTAAAAAGATCTTAGAACAACTAGCAAAGAAAAAGGGTAGGGATACTGTTAATAATGATGAGGAGATATTGATTGAAAGACAAATATCGAGATCAGATTTTGATGTTATTGAAGAAGCTAGTCAGTATCTGAATTCAGAAGAATTTCTTGAAGTAATTAGTTCAAATGCAACTGAATTTATTCCAGCGGGTGAAGAGAAACAAACAATACCATCCGAAACCGCATTTATTATGACGGATCTCCTTGAGGGGGTAATTAAAGAAGGAACAGGGAGAAGAGCGTATAACTTAAATTCGCTGGCACCTGTTGCCGGAAAGACCGGTACCACCAATGATTTTACCGATGCTTGGTTTGTTGGATTTAGTCCCAGAATTACAACTGCAGTATGGGTAGGAAAAGATAACCATAAATCACTTGGTAGAAAAGAAGCTGGATCTAGAGCAGCGCTGCCTATATGGATAAGTTTTATGAAAGAAGCGCTAAAAAAGTATCCGGGTGGAACATACGAAATACCAAATGAAATACGGTTTGTTAATACACCTTATGGAAATCTGCCTTATAGTATAGATTCACTTAGGTCTAATGTAATTGATTCCTTAAGACACAGTGTCATAAACCTGGATGATATGGAAAAACCATATGGAAACTACAATTTGGATGAGATAAGAGCAATTGATCAGGAAACAGAAATTGATTTTCTACTTCGGCGATAGTCAATGCATTTAATTGTCAGTTCAAAATTATAATTAATATCAATGAATACTATATAGATTATAACTATACCTTATAAGCAATATTATACATAAAGAATTTATCTTCTATAATTATTGTTAATATATTAAAATCAATTACATATTGTAAGTTAATAATACATATGTATATGAGATAAATTCTAAAATATGCTCTGAACCAATCCACCATCTATTTGTATGGTTGTACCGGTGATATAACTATTTTTTTCGGAACAAAGGAATACGAGCAAATTGCTGAACTCCTCAGGATTTCCGATTCTCCCTATCGGTATTTTTTCATTCATATCATCAATCACTTGATCGTATGTTTTATTCTGTTTTTTTGCTCTTTCTTCCGCGAGGTAAATAATTCTGTCGGTCAAAATTATTCCCGGACACACGTTGTTAATCAGGATGTTATGTTTTGCCATTTCATTGGAAAGGGTTTTGGCCAGTCCTATAATCCCGGCACGAACCGTATTAGACAGTATTAATCCATCTTGAGGTTGCTTTACCGAAAAAGAGGTTATGTTTACTATTCGGCCCCAGCTGTTACTTTTCATAAAAGGGATAACTTTCTTACTAAACCTGATCGTACTAAACAGATTTAATTCTATTGCCGATTGCCAGGTGTCTATATCAAAATCTTCAAACATTCCATATGGGGGACCACCGGCATTATTAACAAGAATATCTATACCCCTAGGATGGATCTCAAGGGTCTTTGATATTACCTGTTCAATATCCTTATCTTTTGATACATCCGCTTGAATTGCTAATACTTGGATGCCGGTCTCGTTTTCAATTTTTAGTTTAGCTGATTTAAGATTGTCTTTATCCCTAGAACATATTGTTACAAGTGCACCTTCTGATGCAAGATTGAAAGCTACAGCTAGTCCCAGTCCTTTAGTGGATGCAGCAACAATAGCAACTTTATTTTTAATGCCTAAGTCCATGTTTTAATAATGGTTATTGGTTGTAGCAAATCAGGCGGTAGCTTTAGATTTTTTATTCGAAGCTCTAGCAATATTAGTCTCAGTCTTGATATCTGCAATTGTTTTATCACCGAGAGGCGAGGTGTTGGGGGTTGTGTTGTTGTTGGATTTATTTTCATTTTGATTTATTGAAGGATTATCTTGCGCTTGTGCCTTGGGTGGTATTCCTGCATTCTTGACATAATCGGTTGCATACCAGCCGGTACCGGTTAATTGAAAGCTCGATAGGGAAATCAATTTCTCTAGTTTCCCGCCGCATCTGCATTTTTTTAAAGGGGGGTCACTGAAGCTTTGTAGTTCTTCAGTAATTTTCTTACATCTTTTGCATTCATATTCATATATTGGCATTTATTTAACCTCGTGAAAAACTAAATCGTAGTAAATATAATAATTTTTATGAGTTTATCAAGTAGTTTTATTGGGGTAGGGGAGAAGGATAAAATATCAGATATTTTCCATTTTTACTAAATCCCATATTTCTTTTTCCGGATTCCAGATGATTTTGTATTCAGATCCGCTCTGTAAATCGTGTGTTACTGTGATATGGTCGCTTAAAGTTTTATTCGTTATTAATTCAATTTTTATGAAATTATTATATAATTCGTTTTGTCCCGGTGACAACGTAAAACTTATCCACTCCTCAGTATATTGTTTTTGTAGTGAAAAAATTATATCGACATCTGTTGAATTAGTTATTGAAAATTCTATATAAGGTAGATCTTCAGTTGGATTTTGAGGGAGCATTTCATGCTTTTTATTACTACAGGAAATAGAATATAAAATGATAATAATTAATAGAATTAATGGCTTTGGTAATTTTTTAAACATTATTTAATCTATTTTATAAAATTACTGAATATATTATTTAAATTTTTAATCTTTATTTTATTTGTAAATGCAATAAATTCAACTGCAGAAGATTGGAAATTAATAGGTGAAACATATCCTCCTTATAATTTTATGTTTTATATCGATTTGGATTCAATAATGATCAGTGATATAAGTAACATTAGAAAATACTGTGATAAACGAGCATCTGAGAAAGACATTCATTATAAAGGTTTAATTTATAGTGAAACCGGGGGGTATCATAATAGTTAATTGTAAAAATAAGTATAAATCACTTGAAAAGGTTCTTTATTATGATGAATTGGGAGCGATTGTAAAAGAGGTTTACACAGAGGATATAAAATTTAGAAAACCCGATAAGGTTGAAAGGGTTGAGATGGATTTCGTGCGTGGATTAAAATCTGATATAAATAACGTTAGTTTACATAACATATATTATCGGCTATTACGATTTGAAAAAATCATAGATTAAATAGTATAATCATTAATTACAATAGGTTACATCTTATACTTAATGTAATGTATTAGTGTTACTAGTAATGACTTATGAAATTAAAGGCTAAAAAGGCATTCATCACGGGCGGGAGTAAAGGCATTGGTAAGGGAATTGCCAAATCATTTTTGATTGAAGGTTGCAAAGTAATAATATGCGCAAGAAATTTAAAAGATTTAATGGATACAAAAAATGAATTGAATGAGTTTGGTGATATAGATTATATAAATTCCGATATTTCTGATTATCAGGATGTATTAAGAATTTCAGAAATATTACAAAAAAAATTCAATTGTTTAGATATATTAGTCAACAATGCAAGTATTCTGGGTGTTAAAACAAAAGTTTCTGAATATCCTGTAGAAATATGGGACAAGGTATTTAAAATTAATATAAATGGACAATTCTATGTAATAAAAGCGTTATTACCTTTACTAATAAAATCAAAAAAAGCATCAATTATAAATATTAGTTCAACTGTTGGACGAAAAGGAAGAGCAACATGGGGTGCATATTCTGCATCAAAATTTGCCCTTGAGGGATTAACACAGGTATTAGCCGATGAGTTCAAAGGTACTAATGTAAGGATTAATTCCGTTGACCCGGGAGGAACGAGAACTGATATGAGAGCTTCTGCTTATCCAGATGAAGATCCTAACACCCTACCTACTCCAGAGCATATTTCACCAATATTCATATATTTAGCTTCTGATGAATCAATTGGGATCAATGGGAAGGAATTTAATGCAAGAGATTATATTAGAACTCAATAATTAATAAACCAATACATAAAGTTCCTTAGGCCCGTGAACACCAAGTGTTAAGATAAGTTCAATGTCGGCAGTTCTGCTTGGACCCGTTATAAACGTTATACAGGATGGAATACTCTTTAGCAGGTTTATATCGTTAAAAGTTTTAAATAAATTAAAGATATTGGGAACTATGTAATTTGAATTTAATATTGCTATGTGAACCGGAGTTACTAATGATATTGACCTGGGATTATCAATTCCGGCAAAAAGAACTATTGTTCCTGTATCTGATATAGCGTAGTTAGCCTCAGTTATTCCAACTTCGGATTCTGCCAATTCAATTTTGTTATATGCGTCAATAAGTGTAAATCCTTCTTCCAACAGATGTGATTTTATCCCTAATTTAATCAGATTATTGCTGTTTGAAATTGAAAATTTCGTGCAATTATTTATTTTTAGTATATTAGATATATGATCTATAATATCTATAACATCATTTACCTCTATGACATTACCATTTACCTTCTCAAGGTTTAATTTAAATTTGCTAATATCATCGGTTTTGGATTTGAGTAAATTATTTGAAAAGGATAATGAATTGTTCTTATCATAATCGGTATTTCTAACTGATTTTAGGGCATATTTTACTTTTTCTAGTACCTCATTTCTTATTTTATTTTTTTCCATCTTTCTGTGAATGTTTTTTTTGAGAATACTGGAAAATGTCTTTCTTTGGTCCAGTGTGATAAAAAGAACGGTAGATTATTCAAATTGCTGTCATCTTTTTTCCAGGGTTTTTGGAGATAATAAAAAATCTTATTAACAAGGTTGTATAAAAATTTATTTGTTACAATAATTTTCCATAATGATATGGATAATCTTTCAAGTATGTAAAAGCCCCCTACCCCCTTTCTTTTTTCGATTACCCTTTTCCTCAGTTCTAACAGTACCTTCGGGATATCTATTTTTACCGGGCATACATCCCTGCAAGCACCACACAACGATGAGGCAAATGGGAGTTCGGGTGCTTTATCAATACCCATAAGCTGTGGAGTTATAATCGCTCCTATTGGTCCTGAATATACCCATCCATACGTATGACCTCCAACATGCCTGTAAACCGGGCATATGTTTAGACATGCCCCACATCTTATGCAGTATAGGGACTCTCGAGTTTCCTCTGACTCCAATATCTTGGTTCTCCCGTTATCAAGCAGGACTAAGTGAAATTCCTGCGGTCCGTCAATTTCTCCCTCTTTACGTGGCCCGCTGATATATGATACATATGTTGAGGATTTCTGGCCTGTGGCGCTCCTTGCCAACAAGCTGAGAAAAATGGGTAGATGTTCGAATCTTGGAATAAGTTTCTCTATGCCTACTAATGCAACATGAATTTTAGGCAATGTCGTTGTTAATCTTGCGTTACCCTCATTTTCTACGATAACAATCGTTCCGGTATCGGCTACGGCAAAATTGGCACCCGATATACCCATGCTGGCATTAAGAAATTCGTTTCTTAATGTTTGGCGTGCTATTTCAGTTAATTTTTCTGGTTCTTCATAATATGGAATATCTAGTTTCTCAGAAAAAAGTTTTGATATGTCATCCTTAGTTTTATGGATAGCAGGAGCAATAATATGTGAAGGATGCTCACCTGCCAATTGAATTATGTATTCTCCTAAATCCGTTTCAATCACTTTTAAGCCTATACTCTCTAAGTATGGGTTAAGCTCTACCTCTTCGGTTGCCATTGATTTACTCTTTACGATTGAGCTAACCTTATTGTTTAAAGCAATTTCACCAATTATTCTTGTAGCATCGTATGAATCCCGTGCCCAGTGTACCTTGCCTCCATTTTCTGTAATTGACTGTTCAAGGATTTCAAGATATTTATCTAGATTTTCAATAGTGTGCTTTTTAATTTGTCTTGCATCATCCCGTAGTGTCTCCCAGTTTTCAACATCGGATACAGCATTTTCTCTAGCATTTCGAAAACGGTTTGTGGTGTTAAATAATGCTTTTTGAAGTTTTTTATTCTTTACGGCTTTTTTTGAATCTCTGACAAAATTAATTGAATATCCGTTCATATTAAGATTAATTAGCTAGAAGTTCTGCAATGTGCAAAACCCTAATGGATAGATTTCTTTTGCTTATAACACCACCAATATTCATCAGACATCCCATATCGTTTGCTACAACTGTATTTGCACCGCTGTTTAAGATGCAGTCTATTTTTTCATTGAGCATGGATACTGATACATCAGAAAATTTTATAGAGAATGCACCTCCAAATCCGCAACAGGCATCATGTAATTCCATTTCTCTAAACTCAATTCCCCTTACTGATTTAATGAGTTCTCTAGGTTCCTTGTTAATTCCAAGTTCCCTCAAAAGATGACAGGAGTCGTGATATGTGACAATTCCGTCATAACTCGCACCTACGTCCGTAACGCCCAGAACATTTACTATAAATTCAGAAAACTCGTATGTTTTAGAGATTACTCTTTTGAGTTGAGTCATCTTATGTTGATCGTATTTGAGCAACTCTTTATAGAATATCTTAACCATAGTAACGCAAGAACCTGAAGGGCAGACTATATAATTCACCTGATCGAATATATCTAAAAACCTAGCTGCTAGTTCTTTTGCTTCATCCTGATAACCGCTATTAAAAGCGGGTTGGCCGCAACATGTTTGATCTTCCAAGAAATCCACTTCTACCCCTAAATTTCTCAGAACCTTAACCATACTTTCCCCCACGTTGGGATAGAAGGTATCAACAAGACATGATATGAAGATCGTTACTTTGTTATTTTGAATGTTATTGTCCAATGATTAATATTTATATACGGGATAATTTTTTAATTAGTACAGATATTTTATAATTAATTGAAATAAAATGAAAATTAATTTGTATCTATGCATAAGGAAAAATAATGATTCCAA
>JAZGCJ010000159.1:0-6031 GCA_036476895.1 Thermodesulfobacteriota bacterium | reverse complement strand
TTTACAGAATTGGTATAAGCAGATTCGGCCTCCGCGGTATCTTTTACAAATGCGTTTGAAATTATTTTTATCTTGTGTGTAACGTTATCGAATACCAGGATAGTATCGGTCAGCATGAATACAGAATCCCATAGATTCAGATCATCCTCTGTATCGTCAGGCAGATCTTCAACAAACCTTACAATATCATAACCAAAATAACCGACCAAACCCCCGTGGAACCTGGGTATCTCAGGTGTATAGACAGGCTTGTATATAGAAAACAATTCTCTTAGGGAAACTATCGGATCACCTGTAAATCTCCTTACCTCTTTACCTTCGATTATTTCAACCTGGTTTCCCTTGGACCTGAAAATTATGGACGGATCCGTACCAAGGAAGCTATATCTTCCCCATTTTTCACCTCCTTCCACACTTTCTAGAAGGAATGCATACTGACCCTTTTTGATCTTCTTAAAGGCAGATACAGGTGTATCAAAATCTGCTAAAACCTCTTTCCAGACAGGAATAAGGTTGCCAAGAGAAAGTTTTTGCTTAAATTCTTTATAGCTTGGGAAGATCATCTGAACAATGATAAGAAGGCAGTCATCAAAGTCAAGAAACAAAACAGAATTTTAAGGTCATTTTCAAAAAAGGTTCCCAATGTTAAAAATTACGTCTAAAATAAAACCTTGTTATTTAGACAATACCACAGATTTTCTCATACCTTGATGTATACGTTAAAACTGATCGGAGGTTTTTGAATTAGGATGGCAAACATAAACCCGGAAATTTTTAGAGAATATGACATAAGAGGAATATCAAACAAAGACCTGAATCCGGATATTTTTGAACTGATTGGCAAATCTTATGGAACTTACATGAGAGAGAGGGGGAAAAGAATTGTAAGTCTCGGGAGAGATTGCCGCAGTACTTCACCTGAATATTCAGAGGCGCTGAGTAAGGGTATGACATCAACTGGTATAAATGTGGCTAATATTGGAATGGTATCAACTCCGATGCTTTATTTCTCCCTATTTAATCTTGATGTAGACGGTGGCATTATGGTAACAGCAAGTCACAATCCGGGTGAATATAACGGTGTGAAACTATGCAATGGTAGCGAAGCCCTTTATGGAGAACAAATCCAGGAAATCAGAAATATTGCTGAGTCGCGGAATTTTATTACTGGAAACGGGTCTGTCGAACACACCTCTATAAGAGATAAATACCTGGGTTATCTGAGGGAAAACCTGGATATCTCCCCGGGACTCAAGGTTGCTATAGACTATGGTAATGGAATGGTAGGGATCGTGGGTCCCGAGATAATAAGGGAATTTAAATGCGATTCCAGGGAACTTTATCCAGAGCCCGATGGTACCTTTCCAAACCACCATCCCGATCCCACGGTGGAAGAGAATTTGAAGGATTTAATATACGAGGTCAAAAATGGTGATTACAGGGTAGGACTGGCTTTCGATGGCGATGGAGACAGGGTAGGTGTAATTGATGAGAATGGAAATATCATCTGGGGTGATTTGTTGGTATTAATCTTTGCACGGGACATCCTCAAACATATACCCGGTGCAAAAGTTATCGGGGATGTAAAGTGTTCCTCACGGCTATTCAAGGGAGTGGAAGAAGCCGGCGGACAGCCCATAATGTGGACTACAGGTCATTCCCTTATGAAAAAGAAGATGAAGATCGAAAAAGCAGCATTAGGGGGGGAGATGAGTGGCCACATCTTCTTTGCAGATAGATTTTACGGTTACGACGATGCACTGTATGCAGGACTCAGGCTCTTTGAGATTCTATCCAAAACCGGCAAGTCGGTATCAGAGTTAATCAAAGATGTGCCCGTTACCGTATCGACCCCTGAAATTAGGGTTGATTGCCCCGACAGTTTAAAATTTAAGGTGGTTGAAAAAATAAAAGAAGTGCTACGTGATGAAAACAAAATAATTGACATCGATGGTGTAAGAATTGAGTATGATGATGGATGGGGTTTGATAAGGGCATCGAACACACAGCCGGCTTTGGTACTAAGGTTCGAGGCAAAAACTGAAGACAGACTCCAAGAAATCAGAAAACTTATAGAAAGCAAGCTGGATGAAGTTAAAGCAGCTATAGGCTAAGAATTCAATAAGGATAGAAATTCTCTAAAGATTGATTCTATCTTTTGTTCCTCTATCTGATATTCATCCGAGATTCTTTTAATCTCTACAGAGGGAATTTCAAAGCTGTTATTATTTATCTCTACTTCGGGTTCAAGCGGCTTTTTCCTGATCAGGAGCTTAGCCAAGTCCCACCTGGCATAATGACCCAGGGAATCGAACACCGCCTTCACGGCCTTAATTTGATTTGCATAGCACTCGGCATATAAAATTGCATCTTTTTCAAAATTTGGCTCTGCCAGATATCTGCCCGCGGGGTTTACAATTGAACTTCCACCACATGCCCAGCTATAGTTTATGTGGTTTCCATCCCTGATGTAATGCCATTTTTCCGGGAAGTCTTCAGAAGTTAAATATCCGCATGCGCTGAGAACAAATGATCCGGCCTCAAAAGCATGAACCTTAATCAAAGACTGAAGGTTACATAGTGCCCCACCCTCACTTGTATCGGCATCCAATAGCATATCATTACCTCTTTTCCAGTTCCCAGGCCAGACAGCGATATGAAAGTCCTCACCCTTATGGATCATTGATGCCCTGATAAGGGTCATATGATTTTCCCAACATATCAGGCCACCAATCCTTCCTATTTCAGTATCATAAACCTCTAAGTCGCTTCCATCCCCCCTACCCCAATACGTTCTTTCATTATACGTTGGCATTGCCTTCCTGTGACTCCCCAGAATGCAACCATACCTGTCAATATACAAAAGGGTATTATAAACAGTACAGCTGCCTGCCCTATTATCCAGCTCGTTACATCCCATAACTACGTATGCGCCCGCCTCCCTCGCTGCCTCACAAAGAATCTCCGTATCTTCGCTGGGAATCACAATCGAGTTATCCTGAAGAGCAATCATAAAATCCGTCCATTCACGTGGAGGGGTCTCATATCCAACTGTGTAGTAAGCGGGGTAACCAGGTATGAAGGCTTCTGAAAAAACAACCAATTCCGCACCATTTTTCCCGGCATCTCTGATCAGCCCGCACGCCTTTTCTATGGTTCTTACCTTGTCCATAAAAACCGGCGCTGCCTGCACAACAGCAACCTTGACCATTTCTCTGCCTGCTAACACTTTTTTTCTCGTCATATACTTATTATAGTTCCAAGCTGAATATTACCATTTTTTTATTTACTTACCTGAATTAACACTTTCTTGAAATAAATGAATATCCCTTTGAGGAAAAGGTATTGAAATACCATTTTTATCAAACTCCAATTTCACCTTTTCCTGCATATCGAAAAAGATATTCGAGTAATCCGAGCTTTTACACCATACCCTCACCACAAAATTTACTGAACTATCAGCAAGCTCGGAAACAGCCACTAAATGAGCAGGATCTTTTAAAACCCTGCTATCTTCCATCACTATTTTATTAAGTAAATCCTTAGCCTTCCTTAGATCATCCGAATAACCTATTCCAAATACCATATCGACCCTTCTGGTTTCTTCGGTAGAATAATTCGTAATATTATGGTTAGACAAGTTGCCGTTTGGAATTATAACGGTCTTGTTATCCCCGGTTTTCAAAACGGTGTTGAAAATCTGTATATCACTAACTTTGCCTGAAAATCCTTGAGCCTCTATAGAATCCCCTATCTTATAAGGCTTAAAAAGCAAGATGAGAACCCCGCCTGCAAAGTTTGCGAGACTTCCCTGTAACGCCAAGCCAATTGCCAATGTGGCTGCACCCAGAATAGCAATGAACGATGTCATCTGGATCCCTATCATTGATGCAACACTTATAAAGAGCAGAACCTTTATTGTTATACCAATCAAGCTCAATATAAACTTTCTGAGAGAGATATCAATTAGGCCGGTCTCCATTCTCATCGCAAGGGATTTTGTAAGAAGACTTATTAACCAAAGTCCAATAATTAAGGTTAAAATTGCCAGTATAAGTTTTGGACCGTATCCAATGGCCATATCGAAAATCATATCGTAATACTTGTCGTATTCTCCCGTTAATTTAGATATATCATTCATTAATTTTATACCTCGAACTAGCTATTTTTTCCGTTCATCAGTTGTTTAATAAAATACTCACGGAACTATAATACTCCCACCATCCGGAGGTTTTGATTGATGTTGTTGAGAACTGGCCCTTTTAGCCTTAGCCTCAATCAGTTTTAATAATCTATTCTTGAAATCCTCCTCGTAAACACAAACGTTTGGTATGATATATCCCATCAGGGCAATCTGTAGAAAAAACTCCGTGTTTACCCGGATAGAATCATCATTATTAAATTGTGATCCATAAACTTGAGTAAGGTTGTTGTATATCTCGATTCCTAAATCGTTTGCAATCTCTACAACGCTTTTAGTGGCAGCCGCTTGCTGATTAGCAGATACACCTAGATTAAAAGCCATAGTTACAGAACTTAAAATATCACCAAACATTTTCTGTGGCTGTTCTTCAGACTTTGGTTGCTCTTGATCAGACATAGTGATGCCTCCTAAATTTTTATAGCACTATTTTAACACATCAATTGCAATTATCCCTAAAATTGCAATTTGATTTAAAAAATCTTTAATGTAAAAGTATTAAATTGTTTAAGGCAATGATATGGCTAAGGTAAATGGCGGCTGGCTAACAGCAAAAACTTTATACGATTTCGGCATTAGAAACATATTCTCACTGGGCGGCGGGCATATCAATCCTATTTACGATGCATGCGTCGATCTAGGTATAAGAATAATAGACACTCATCATGAACAGGGCGCTGCAATGGCCGCAGATGCATACGGAAGATCAAAAAGGCGCCCGGCGGTGTGCCTTGTCACGGCAGGACCCGGACTTACAAATGCCTTAACTGGTATAGCGGGCTCATACCTATCTAACTCTCCGCTGATAATTATCTCCGGACGATCCGGGATAGAAGAAAACGACAGGAACCCCCTACAGGAAATTGACCAGCAGGCCATCGTAACACCAATAACAAAATGGGCACGAACTATTTACGATCAAAAGCGCATTCCGGAATATATAGGAAAAGCATATAAAACAGCAATTACAGGCAAACCAGGGCCGGTATATCTGGGTATGTCCTATGAAGTTCTATATCCCAGGTTAGATGATAAGGATATTGATAAAATTAATTTTGAGATCCCTAAATATACAAACGAGCCATCGCGGGTAACAATCTCAGAGGTATTAAATCATTTAAAAAAATCAAGGAAACCTATAGCAATTGTCGGGAGTGGCGGATGGTATTCAGATTGTGAAAAAGAACTAAAGAGATTTATTGAAAGTGCCAATATACCTACATTTACGCTTAACCTTGGCAGGGGAATAATCTCTGATGAACATAAAAATTGCTTTGGGGCTGCCAGTCCATCAGCACCGAATGGGTTCAGGGAGATTTCCTCTAATGCTGACCTCATTTTACTGTTAGGCATAAGATTAAGCCTTTACATGGGATTTGGAAGATCGTTTAATAAAGACGCGAATATTGTGCAGGTAGAAATCGATCCGAACGAAGTTGGATCAAATATTTCACCTGATCTGGCAATTATATGTGATCTGAAAAGGTTTTTAATTAAACTCAACAGATCTCTGAATAAAAATACGAAATTAACTAAATACATTTCCTGGAATAAGACAGCTCACCAGTTGGCCAGCAAAGAATGGAAAAAAATTGAATCAGTAAGGAGCTCAAATAAAAAGCCGATCCATGCAGTAAGAGTCGCAAAGTGTGTTGAAGAGGTATTGGGAAATGATGGAATTGTTGTTATAGATGGTGGTGATTGCCAGGCCTGGACAGATGTTACTTATAGAGTTAAAAAACCGGGGGGCTATATGAAGGGTGGTTTACTGGGGTGTATGGGTGTTGGAGTTCCGTTTGCGATTGGAACTAAATTAGCCAATCCAAAAAA
>JAZGCJ010000158.1:0-4550 GCA_036476895.1 Thermodesulfobacteriota bacterium | reverse complement strand
ATTGCCTGCAAGATTAACCGTTGGATTACCGTCTGCCCTTATTCCATTTACTCCCCCGCAAATTTCTATGTTTGCTATACCTGCATCGATTGATACATCGGAATTACCCCTGGCCCTTATACCGTCTCCAAATGCATCACAAAATACTTCACCCATGATAGTAATATTTGACGTACCCCTGGCATCAATACACCTTTCACAATTAGTAAGACTGACATATGTGGAATTTATTATAAGGTTACAATTACCCACAGTCCTGATACATTCACCGGAGTTTAAACCGTCTACTATCAATTCAGCACTATTGATTTCTACCGTCCCATTCTCACAGCGTATTGATCCATTTACAATCTCTTCTTCTACCATGACCGGCTCATTCATATTATTGGGCTGAAGCGTAAATGAGATATTTATTTCGGAGTTTTCAGGTACGAAGATATCAATTGTGATTGAGAACTCAGTTGTAGAAAATGTAATGGTCACTACCCCCCCTCCGGGAACTACTAACGTAAAATCTCCCGACGGACCGGTAACGGTTGTATCTATAATTTGTCCGTTTATAGAAGCAGTAATGGTAATTTCACCCTGTGCATTTGCATTTTTTACAATCATAATCAGATCCCTTATCTTAGAAAGTAAAGTTCCCCGATCGCCGTCAATCTTTTCAGCTATAACTTGCTGTACCCTACCGTTAATCGTACTCTGACCGCTTACCCCCCCTCCGTTACTATCACCGCCTCCTCCGCATGAATAAGTAATTAAGAAAATCAAGGTTGTTAACAGTATTAAACCATTTTTTCTATTTAATTGATCTTTCACCCACATCTCCTCCTTTCAAAAGATATTGAAGATTTAAATTTAATTTTACAACCATTTGCATGCAATATGTATGCGCAATTCCTATATTTATAAAAATATTAAGGATTACAGCAAGTTAGATACTAAAATAATTTGATATAATAATATAACTTGTGTGAAAACACACAGATTGTGCATTTTCACTCTCAGTTTTTAACTTAAATTAAACATCCGTAATTCAAGAAATAGACTGTGTATACCAAATACTGTCAATTTGGTATATATAATAATCATTTCCAAAAAATTAATTGAAATAGATTCGTAATCAATTAAATGAATATTTCATTGCCATAAACAGCCCCTATGGTAGTATAGAATCCCGATGTTGCAAGTGCTTACAGGTTCAATTAAAGGAAGAAAACTCAAAGTTCCAAAGGGCAAAAGTGTCAGGCCTACAACCAGCAGGGTTAAGAAGTCTATATTTGATACATTGGGAGAAATTAAGGGCTTAAAAGTTCTGGATGTCTTCTCAGGAACAGGCGGTTTAGGGATTGAGGCCATGAGCAGGGGCGCAGAATATGTAACATTTATTGAAAAAAATCCACAGGTGTTTAAAGTATTATGCTCTAATGTTACTCAATGCGGATTTATGGATATATCAGAACTGATATGCAGTGATTATTTAGGTGGAATAAAAAAACTGATAAAAGAAAACAAGAAATTTGATATTGTATTTGTAGATCCACCATACGATCTATACTCTACTAAAACTGTTTATGATTTAATAGACAGTGCTTCGGATTTAATAGCTATGGAAGGCCTGGCAATAATTGAACACGACCACGAAATAAAAGATGAACTTAAGGGGTTCACAACTACGACAAGGCCTTTTGGAGGCACTAAAGTAAGTTATTTTGTGAGGATCTGATTGAAAAAAATTGCAATATATCCCGGATCGTTTGATCCCTTTACAAGCGGACACCTAAATATTATTGAAAGAAGTACGAAAGTGTTTGACGAAATAGTTGTGGCTGTTGCTCGAAACGTTTCTAAAAACACAACTTTTACTGCTCAGGAAAGAGTTGATATGTTAACAGAGATCTTCAAAGATCGAAAAGAAGTTAGGGTGGACAGTTTCGAAGGCCTGCTCGTTGATTATACAAAAACAATTGGTACAAATGTTGTTCTCAGGGGCATGAGAACCGTTTCAGATTTCGAGTACGAATTGCAGATAGCATTGGCAAATAAATCTATGAACCCTGATCTCGAAACGGTTTTTATGGTTACCGACAGTAAATACTCACATATTCGCTCATCGATAATAAAAGAAATTGTAGCCCTTAGGGGATCTGTAAATCATATGGTTCCCGGTATAGTTGAAGAAAAATTGAAAGAAAAACTGGCAAAAAGTTAGAGTAATGTATATATGAAATTAGCTTCACGTGTATTAAGCCTTAAGCCTTCTGCCACTATGGCAATAACGGCAAAGGCGAAAGAACTTAAATCGCAAGGCGTGGATGTGGTTGGTTTTGGTGCTGGAGAGCCCGATTTCGACACGCTTGACCATGTTAAGGAAAGGGGGATCAAGGCAATTGTCGATGGTTTTACAAAGTACACCGCGGTCGGTGGTATAGTAGAACTAAAACTTGCGATAATAAATAGATTAAAAAAAGATTACACCCTCGAATACGAAACCAATGAAATAATAGTGTCTTGCGGTGCAAAGCACACTATATACAATTTAACACAAACTCTTTTTGAAGGTGGGGATGAAGTTATAATTCCTGCCCCCTACTGGGTTTCCTATCCGGAGCAAATCGCATTAGCAGGGGCAAAACCGGTAATAGTTGATACGAAAGAGGAAGATGGATTCAAACTCAACGTAGAAGATCTCAAACATTCTATAACGAAAAACACAAGGGCACTAATACTAAATTACCCCTCAAATCCTACAGGAGCAACATATTTAGAGAATGAACTTAAAGAGATTGTTGATATTGCCATGGAGTCCGGGCTTACAATAATTTCCGATGAAATCTACGACAAGATTTTATATGGCAATATAAAGCATGTTCCGGTATCAACATTGGGTGAAGACATAAAGAAAGCCACGATTTTAGTAAATGGAGTTTCAAAAACATATTCCATGACAGGCTGGAGAATCGGTTTTGCAGCAGGGGATAAAGATGTAATCAGAGCAATGGAAAAACTTCAGGGACAATCTTCATCAAACCCGACTTCAATTTCCCAGATGGCTGCATTAGAGGCATACAATGGACCCCATGATGAGGTTGAGAGAAGAAGAGAGGAATTTGAAATCAGGAAGGATTATATAGTTAGCAGATTAAACAATATTAAGGAATTCAAATGCTTTAATCCCCAGGGCGCTTTCTATGTTTTTCCAAACATAACAGGATTTTCCGGGAAGAAATATAATGGTAAAGAAATAACCAACTCTCTTGATTTCACAGAATTTCTTTTAGTTGATGCAAAGGTTGCGGTGGTTCCGGGCCTTCCTTTTGGCTCTGACAATAATATCCGGATCTCATACGCCACCTCTATGGAAGAAATTGAAAAAGGTCTGGATAGAATCGAAGAAGCTGTCTCTAAACTTAAATAAACTATCCAATTTATTTTGCCAAATATAAATCATGAATGAACTAACGTTTGGCGTCTCGATCTCACTTACTGGTAAATACTCCCCCCAGGCAAAGGAAAGCTTTGAAGGTATAAACCTTTGGGTTGATGAGGTTAATCAATCAAGGGGTCTGTATGTGAAGGAATTAAAAAAGAATCTCCAAATCAAACTTGTTTCACTAGACGACGGGAGTATTGAAGAAAAATGCAGGTCAAATATTAATAAACTAATTAAAGATGAAAGGGTAGATTTTCTCCTCGGGCCTTATTCAAGCGGATTGACCCTCGCAGCGGCAGAAACCGCTGAACAGAATGGGGTATTACTCTGGAATCACGGTGGCTCTACTGATGAAGTATTTGAAGGAAGATTTACTAAAATTATAAGCACCATTACCCCTGCAAGTGAATACTTTAAAAATCCAATCAAAATGATCAGGGAACTGGACAGCAGTGCTTCCACACTGGTAATAATCTATGCACATAATAGTGGATTCTCTTCAAATGTTGCAAGAGGGGCAATAAAAACCGGTAAGCTGCTTGGATTTGATATAACTGAATTAATATTTATTTCAGGAATCGATGATTTTGGTAGTTTAATTAATAAGATCAACATGGAAAATGTTGATTTAATTCTAGGTGCAGGACGAGCTGAAGATGACATAAGGCTGGCTAAATCATTAATAGAACTACATACAAAATCTAAAGCAGTCGGATTAGTGGTGGCCTCTATTAAAAAATTCATTAAAATTTTTAAAGACAAGGCCAACGGTTTTCTATCTACCAGTCAGTGGGAAAAAGATATAACGATCAGACCCGATATAGGCCCGACCCCTTTAAATTTCTTTTCACGCTTCTATAAAAAGTACGGTATCGAACCAGACTACCTAGGGGCTCAGGGATATAATATAGGACTTGTAATTCAATATCTCATTCAACACACAGGCACCATAGACAATAGCTCACTACTAAAAGCCTCAAAAGAAATTGAGTTCAACACGTTTTATGGCAATTTCAGATTAGACCCTGTAACAGGTGACCAGGTTGGCCACAAGATGCTTACTACACAATGGCAGAATGGAAGAAAAATGATTGTATATCCCCTGGAGTGTTCCAAT
>JAZGCJ010000157.1:0-5393 GCA_036476895.1 Thermodesulfobacteriota bacterium | reverse complement strand
GGGCTTTTTCCTCCAAAGCCGGTCCCGATACAGGTAAGCAGGCTGGACCCTATTGGAAATGATACCGGCCAGGTGTCTGTTGGAGAGTTTAATGAACTCTTCAGGGGTTTGCTTGCTGATGCAGGTTCCCCTCTTCAAAACTATGTGATGGTTAATACCCAGTGGCCAATTAACGGCCGTACTCCGGCAACTACTGACCCTCCTTATCAGATAATTAACAAATTGTGCCTGGGAGATGATACACCCTCGACATGTGTTCAGTTTATACCCGTGAATTTAAGGTTACGTAACTCTGTAATTGAGACATACGATATGGCTTATTGTGAACCTGATGATGAAGATATAGGTAATGATCCAGTGAACTGTACTCCTGAAAATGTTGCCGAAAATCCACAACAGTCGAGTGTTGGTGGTTGTATGCAATGCCATTTCAGTGCAGGTACTGACTCCAGCTTTATTTGGGCTGACGGGATTGAAGAACAGATTCCTTTAAATAATTAACTTAAAGCAGCAGATTTATATCCAAAAGGACATTGCTGGGCTACAGCAATCAATCTGATAATTGATTAATTCGTAAATTATAGATTGCCAGGCGTCTAATCTATGACGCCTGGTTATTAGCTCACAAAGCAATGAAATATTTAACAATCCATTTTGGTTATTCTCACTTCTTTGGTGGTGATGGTGTAAGTGTGGTTTTTAATAAAGAAGACCAACTTGACTGGCTTTATGCACAAGCAACAATTCATTTTAATATAAATAAATGATATACAACTATTTAAAGGTCATACATTAATTCTTAAGTGAAATGGGGTCAAGATTTTTCTTTTGTTTTAATAATTCAATTAACTCCGCAACATATTATGGAACTTAAAAACACATTTAGTAAGCAATAACGATGATTTGGTAATTACCGCTCTATCAATAAGATAAATTAACATTATTGCATGAGATTTTAGACTCTAATTCTCTCAAACAACTCCATTTTACCTTTTCCTTCCTAAACTGCCACCATATCATTCCTATTATGTATTTAATCTTTTTTGCCATACATATAAGATGCAAGAAGTTGGGAAATTGAGATAAAAACAGTCGCCTTACTCACTGGAACTCCTGGCGTGTGTTAAGTGCTGATGCATAACGCCCGGCGTCAAGGCGTTGCCGGGCCAGCGCAGAGTGGTTGAATTAAAAGTGATTTCACAGGCGAAAGCTACTTCAAAAATCGGACCTACTTTGTTGTGAAAACCTCCAGAATATCGGCAACTCAAACCCCACCCCCAATAACCCAAACGATGATTTTCAGCCATTAACACCCGTGGGGCCCAACCAGCTAACAAGAATCGATCCCGTCGAGAACACCGCTAATGAACTGAATCAAATCTTCCGTAAATTGCTTAAAGAAGCCGGCTCTCCATTTCAAAACTATGTACTGGTGAGTACTCAATGGCCGGGAGCTGGACGCCAATCAAAAAGTTCCGATGGCTCATTTGCAATTAGGAATAAGCTTTGTTTACAAGGAGATAACCCCATCACTTGTTTCACCTTTCTACCTCCAGGCTTACGCTTGCGAAACACTGTTATAGAATCTTATCAAGCAAGCTATTGCGCTCCAGAGGACGAGGATATTGGAAATGATCCCAAGAACTGTACGCCCGAGCAGGTTGTTATAGATCCACATCAGTCAAGCAGTGGTGGCTGTATGAATTGCCACTTTAGCTCCGGTACAGATTCTAGCTTCATCTGGGCAGATGCGATTGAAGAGGTGGTGCCATTATCTCAGTGAAGGCAGATGGAGGAATAGCACGATCTGCTTATAAAATAATGCATTTTGATAATTCCTAAGCGTGGTGAAAACTCATTAAAGTTTTTAACAATAAAAACAGGTGTCCGTCACCATTAATTATACACAAGTTTTTAAATCAAACCGCCTCCCCAAATTACCCTTTGAAGATTTACGTCCGCAATTCGAAGCTGCCAAAGTGCTATTAAGTATTCTCTTTGGAGTGCATTCTCTGAACGTCGTGCATCCAGCAAGTTTAGAAAGTTAAACTGCATTCGTGGTCCCCATTTCATTGCATATTCAATCTTACCTTTTACCGCGGGTTGCACATTATCCCTCAATAGTGCAATTTCGTCGCGACGAAAGTTTAGCTCAGCTACAGTGTCCGTTATTTGTTTTCGGGCGATCATCTCTGCGGCAGCAAGAGATTTTTTCATCTGTCGTAATTCATAATCAGCTTTGGCTATTTGAGCTTGGTTCTGATCGAAAATAGGAAGTTCTATACCAAGTATGGGACCTCCAGAATCGCCACTACCCTTTCCGAAATCACCTTCATATGCACCACCTATACCAACATTACGAAAAACCTGGGTTTTCTCAAAGCCTATCTGATTTTCTGCTTGTTCAACGCTTATTCGAGCGAAAGCTAAATCCAATCGGTTTTCCATGGCAAGGGGAACCAATTCTTCAACATCCCATGAATTTTCAGGCAAGATTTCTAAAGAATCGGCAAGCTCAAACTCAATCTGTTCATTTGGTAAAGAAAGCGCTTTACGTAATCTGACCTCCGCCATTTTTAAAGCTTTCCTAGAATCTTCGACAACTACCTGCTGGTCAAAGTATTCGGTCTCCACTAGACGAACATCAAACTCATTTCCAAAACCATGTTCAAATCTGATCTTGACACGTTTTTGTATATTGGAAACGATGCGAAGATTTTCCTTCTCTAATTCCAGAGATGCCTTGCGGTATAAGCTATCGTCATAAGCCAGGGCAGCCTCTGAGGCTGTATCCACTACTGTTACACCAACCTGACGAATAGTTGCCTGAGCTTGTTTTTCAAAAACCTTTTTACGAGCTGGAATTGTCCACAAATCCGATAGAAACGCCAATGGTCCGCCACCTGAGTTCCCACTTGTTATGGGAAAGGCAAAGAAAAAGCCCAGGACAGGATTTGTTAGAAGACCTGCCTGTACTAAATTCGCTTCCGCGACTCCTATATTCTCGAATGAAGCCTGTAACATTCGATTGTTAAGAAGAGCAATCTGAATTGCTTCCTTCCTTGACAGTCCGTCTCTCAGTAAAATGTCAATCCTATTTTTTATTATTTCTGCATCCTCTTCTGTACGCTCCCATATCATTTGCTCTCCGGTACGTTCCTCCGAAAGTGTCTCGAGCTCTTGCCATTTTGGTCCAGGATCAACGGTTGCACAGCCAAAAGTGGATAAGCAAAATAGAAAAGTAATGATTATATTTTTATGCATTACTCCGTTTCCTCTTTAGTCGGAGGCTGCCATGGAGCATTTGGATTCTTGGGATCATAACCAGGTTCTTTCGGTATTACGTGGAGATAAGTAAACATACCCTCATCTGGTGCAATACCCATCGGCATATCCGTCATGGCGTTCATTATATGATGCAATACATGACAATGAAAACGCCATGTCCCTGGGTTCCAGGCAATTAACTCGATATCCCTGGTTGTGCCGGGTGGAACGTTAACCGTTGCTTCAGGCCATTGTGCTGATTCCTTAATAGGACCACCTGTAGTTCCAACAATATTAAATGTATAACCATGGAGATGTATGGGGTGCGGTGATAGGCTAAGGTTGCCAATACGGATCCGTATACGCTCTCCTTGATTTACATTCATCATTTCAATATCAGGTGCAGTCTTACCATTGAAAGTTGCAAAGGAGACGTCCATATTGGTAATATCAGGATTTGGATTTCCAGGAGAGAAGTTCCAAGTTTGAAGTAGGATAGCAAAATCCTTATCTATCTTGTGTGGGGGATTTTTGGGGTGAATTACAAACATGCCTGAAAGCCCAATGCCATCTTGCTTCATCACGTTAAAGCCAGGGTGATAGAGTAGGGTGCCAGATTGGTAAAGTGTAAACTCATATTCACGCGTATCTCTAGGCAAAACAGGCAAACGAGCGTTGAAAGGACGATAACCGTCAGCACCATCTTGAGCGTATGGTAATTCAAATCCGTGCCAGTGAATGGAGGTAGGTTCAGGGAGTTCATTCTTTAAAATAATTCGGACTCGGTCACCTTCAATTGCTTCGAGGGTCGGACCCGGACAGATTCCATTATATCCCCAGGCAATCATCTCTTTAGGATAGGTAGGTCGAGGGGAAAACTTTTTATACCGGCCCTTTATCCTAAGACTATCCCGTTCTGCCTTTGTTGTCCCCTTGGTTATTGGAACCGTTACAGGCTGTGCTATAAGTTTAAAAACCTTCACATCACCATCCATCTCATAACCCAGGGGAGCTTGACTCAAAGTATTTACAGTACCCATTTGTCTTCCCATCAATGGTGGCGGTGGTGAATATTTTCTGCCTAGTTCGATACGGGGAAAGGGATCTTGTGTCAGATCCATTCCAAATGGAGTATTACTTTCAGAATCATTTAATGGTGATTTTTCAGCGGCCATTATGGCTCCAGCGGTTGTCGCTGTAACAACGGTAGCTCCAGTCAGTGTTTTAAAAAAGTCACGTCGATTGAATTTCTTCTTTATTGGCGAACCCTCTCTCAAAATTGAAAATATTACTGATAATCTTCGATATTAGCAAAAATTTTCTAAATTCGTCAAGATAGCGAGTTAGATCATATAAAAATTCCTTGAAATATTATTTAGCATCTCCTGATAATTCTGGGCACAAGCCATAGGAGGTGCTATGTTGATAGGAGTATTTGATGTAAAACAACTAATGGGGTCGCATCTTCACGAGCTGTTTCCCAAAACCTCTTGATTCATTGGATAAACTTGTATAAAAAGTATTGCTTCCGCTCTTTTATTTTGATAGAAATTGCGTTAAGTCAATATGGAAGCCTGACTCTCAATCCTGCTGCGCCCGCTCCCGATAGTATATCCAGAAGCAAGCTACGGCTGATAACGTTGATTCACGATACCTGTAAATTCAAAGTTGACATTAATAAGCCCAAAACCGGAAATAATCACCATGCTGTCATAGCAAGATATTTTGCCGAGAAATATATCGACGACACATCAATCTTGGATATCATCGAGCTTCATGATGAAGCATACTTATCATGGCGAAAAGGTCACTACACTGGCAACTGGCAGAGAGCAGATTGAATACTCTAATCGATAGATTAGGAGATAATTTGGAACTTTATACTTTGTTCTATAAAGCCGATAACAATATCAAGGGCAAATCGCGCTAACCGTTGGTATGGTTTGAAACTAAATTTTCTTTGTTATAAATTCATACGCATACTTGAAAATCTAAAGTGTTTCGTATATATAGTTGATTACTCTGAAGCGGGATTTGAAGTCATTTACCCCTTCGTAATCATAAAAATAAGAATTGTTATATTCATCTACAAATTATTTTTGAAGTTTGTACTTTAGTATTTACAA
>JAZGCJ010000156.1:0-6031 GCA_036476895.1 Thermodesulfobacteriota bacterium | reverse complement strand
CCATCACTGATTGAACTCCTGGGAATCCTGGCGCATTTGAAACTCCAACCCAGATTTGATCAAATTTAGAGCACTTGTTTATTACAGTTATTGTATGGCCTAGTGGAGCGCCACCAAGGGGAGGTTCACCATTATTGTCGTTACTACCGCATCCACTTATAGTGACTAAGCAAACAAATAAGACCAAAGCAGAAACACTCAAGTTTTTAATCCAGGTATTAATTAACATGCTTACACCTCCCTGTAATTCATGAAGTAAGACAATAAAAAAGATAAATAAATAAACCCATTTTATGCATAAAACTTTTGTATTTTTACTATCTCAAAAATTGTAGCTCCTGTCAACAGAAATTCTATCTCCAACTACACAAGAATATTCACTCATCCATTCCATAGAAATACTACGAGTTGGGATGAGAGTGGGGGGTGTGGGCTGGTTTACAACTTGAAAATTATCTGAAACTAATCAGTTAAGTATCAGTAATAATTATAGAAAATGGTAAAATTATGGCATGAAGGAACTATCTAAAAAAGTACCAGAATTATCTAATTTCCCACCAAAACTCAAAAAACTAGGACAATTTATAATAAGTTGTGGCCAATTAATGACCTAAAAGAAGCATTCATGAGGTCGAGGGTTCGATCCCCTTCGGCTCCACCAATTATTACAAGCGTTATCTTTCCATGAAATTTTCTATTCACAAAAAAACCAAAAGTAGGTTTTAGAAAATGATAAAGAAAATGTTTAAATTAACTCCGCAAACATTTGTGTATTTGGTTTATAATTAATTTAGATGATAGATTGTTTAGGAAGGTGATTAAAATGAAATGGGTAAACGTTTCAGATAAGGGGATGCCAAGATGGGTAAACATCGAACAGGTATTTTCGATTGAACTGGATAATATCCATCAGGGATACAGGTGGATAATCTACGGTCATGGAGTGGCCGACAGATCATCACACAGATTTTCCGAGAGTCTTCACAACTATACTTACTCCAGGGATTTTGAAACGGTGGAGGAATCAATCAAGTGGCTGGAGGAAAAAATTATAAATATCTAAGGTTAAATAGTAAGAGGGGATTTTACCCAGGTACCTACATACCCAAATTTAATATCAATTAACATCTCTTTTAGGATAATAGTAGTAAAATTGAATTGCCCATTTAAGATCTTCTTCTCTGGAATAAACAGAATGAATGCAGTAGCCTGTAATAAATGAAACGCTGTCCATAATCTCATTGTTGGTTGGATCGGTTGTAGCCAGCATTAATTTTTTGTTTGCACCGTCACTGATAAATTTAATCGGTAAAACCAGGTACCTCTCCGCTATTTTTCTTGGAAGTAAATGTATAATATCGTCACTTATATCTATTTTTTGTATATTTACGGCATCGGTTCCCCGTTGTTTACCTAAAAATTCCAGAAGTGTGTCGTCTTCGATAAGCTTCAAGCTGGTGAGTACGTATCCGATACGGTGTGTGAGATATTTTGTATCTCTTAAATTTAATGCGTGGTTTAACTGCTCGTTTGAAAGATAACCGGATTCTACTAAGAGTTCGCCAATTCTTTTTTTGTACATTTGATTGATTAATTCTTCTAATAAATTAACTCTTTTCTTCTCACTCTATTTTAATAATTAAATATTTTGAATAATAATGAAATAGGACTTTGGTTATTATTTTTTAGTCTTAAGAGTATGATTAATATTTCGATATAAAACTTTAGTCCCTAGTTTGCAGAATTTTTTTTTAAAATTTGTATTATTTTATTGAAATAGATGAAATATTGTTTATCTTCATTAACTCGTTTAATAATAGGAAATAGCATTTATTCTTAATTTGTTATGACAATAAATGACAGAGAACAACTAAAGAAATTATTGATAGAAAATTCAATTTTTTTTGGTAAATTTAAACTTGTCTCCGGACTTGAAAGTGATTATTACATAGATGCCAGGCGTACAACACTACATCCACTAGGCAGCTATCTAATCGGCAAGATTTTTCTAACTGAGATTTATAAAGATGAAAAGGTAGTTGCTGTTGGGGGACCTACACTTGGGGCCGATCCAATTATTGGTTCAATCCTATCAATGAGTGCAAATAATTCCAGACCATTGAATGGTTTTATAGTGAGGAAAAGGGAAAAAGGTTACGGTATTAAAAAACTGATTGAAGGAAATGTAAAAGCGGGTGATAGAGTTGCTATTGTAGAAGATGTTGTAACCACGGGGGGATCTGTTCTGAAGGCAATCAGGGAGGTTGAAGATATTGAGGCAACGGTTAGTAAAATTTTGTTCGTTGTTGACAGGGAAGAGGGGGCGAAGGCAAAGATTGAATCAATGGGATATAGCTATTATTCGATCTTTAATGTTAGTGAACTGATTGGAAATCACTGCTAAGCCTTGACTTTACTGCTTATTGTTTAAGTTCTATGTTTAAATCGAGAATTTTTCTTCTGAGAGTTAGCCTGTTAATTCCAAGTGATCTTGCTGTCTTGGATTGATTCCAGTTACTCAGATTAAGGGCTTCTTCTATAACCATTCTTTCAATTTGGTTTACAATTGAGTTGAATTTTTTTGTTGAATTATTATTCGTGAGTTGGTTTTTGAAGCTGCTGCGCAGTTGCGTTTCAAATGAATTATCTAAATTCTGCAACCCATTTGAAAATTCTTGATTTAATTCTAGGTCATATGATGTGAGGTAGATTGATTTGGATAATGCAATCGCCCTTCTTATAGAATTTTCCAATTCTCTCACGTTACCAGGCCAATCATAATCCATTACCTTACCGATGAACTTCTTTGTAGCCCCGTTTATTACTTTGCCAGAATTTATGCTGTGTCTATTGGTGAAACATTGTATTAATAATGGAATGTCTTCCATCCTTTCTTTAAGTGAAGGTAAATGTATATTAACTACATTTATTCTATAATAAAGGTCTTCCCGGAACTTTCCGATTTTTACCAGTTCGTTTAAATTTTTGTTGGTTGCAGCAATTATTCTTATATCCGTTTTTATTTGTTTGTTTCCACCAAGCCTGTGAAATGTGCCGTTTTGAATAACCCTGAGTACCTTTGCCTGCAGGGATAGGGACATATCACCGATTTCGTCAAGGAATATTACCCCTCCGTCAGCCTCTTCAAATTTCCCTACCCTGGATATATCGGCTCCTGTAAATGCACCTTTTTCATACCCAAACAACTCGGCTTCAAGCAGTGTTTCGGGGATTGCCGCACAGTTCAACACGATAAACTGTTTTTCCCATCTCGTGCTGACTTTCCATATGGATTCAGCTACTAAATCCTTTCCTGTACCGGTTTCGCCCGTTAGCAATACAGGAACATCTACCCTGCCAACCTCTCCTATCATTTTGCAAACATCTTGAAGCATTTGTGACTCTCCAACGATTGCACATGTAACTCCTTCACCTTCAATACTCACGTTAAAGTCAATCTTCTGTTCACTGATTTCATTGATAATCCCTATAGCTTTGGATATGGTTTGTTTGAGCTTTGTATGGTCTAGGGGCTTTGTAAGGCAATCAAAGGCTCCGAATGTCATTGATTCGATAAAATATCTCGAACCCTTTTCAGAAGTTAAAACGATTACAAAGCAATTGTCCCTGAGTTTTGATAAGTTTCCTATACCAAAGGTGTCTATATCGAGTATAACAATATCGGAATTACATACTTTATCTATATCATCCAAATTTAATTGGAAGGCCTCTCTGTTAAGAATTTCTTTTATCTCTATTAAAAGATGCGAATTTCTGGATAATATATAGATTTTATTTTTCATGATTAGGTGATCAGTTGTATAAAAAATATACAAGCTGATTAATTAATAATCAACATGGCATAGTATTTCAATTGATAATTTGTAGTGTTTTCGATGTGATAGAGTTTTTATAACATATGGCATGTTTATTGAAGAGTACTCTATTTCAGCAAAAATGAGATTAAGGGATTTTTAAGTTGGAAATAGTTTTGCCCATAGCAATATTATTATCTTTATTCTTAGCACTTAATATAGGCGCAAACAATTCTGCAGCCTCTATGGCCACGGCCTATGGTGCGGGTGCTAGGACTAAGAAACAGTCATTGATGCTAATAGCTATTTTTGCTTTGTTAGGTGCTGTAATTGCAGGGGCACCCGTAGTGAAAACACTGGGTATAGGTTTAGTATCGTCCGAGGTGCTTTCTTCTCACGTTGTACTTGTATTAATCGTGCTTGTAATTGCCATTATATTTGTCTTATGGGCAAATGTGATCCGCATACCAATTGCTACTACTCATGCCGTTGTTTGTGCAATTGCCGGTGTAGGTATATACACGTCTTCTCTTAACGGCAAAAAATTTACCGAGATATTAATATGGTGGATAACGGCACCTATTGTTGCCTGGGTAATTAATTATCTATTAGCTAAACACTTTTATTTTAAGACCCTTCACTACCTTGCGGCGAACTATAATGAAAAGACGATAAACCGGATATTAACTGTGATGATAACCGTGTCGGGGAGTTTTCTCGCATTTTCAGCCGGGGCTAACAATTCTGCGAACGCAGTCGGGCCGATAGTGGGATTGGGGTTAATCGATCCCTATGTGGGAAGTGTTCTGGCTGGTGTAGCCATGGGTATAGGTGCAATTCTTCTTGGGGGCAGAGTGTTGGATACAGTAGGCAAGGAAATCACGGAGATATGTATATTGAGGGCGGCTTCCGTAGAGTTTACGGGAGCTGGAATGATTTTATTGGCTTCAGTATACGGTATTCCGGTTTCTATAGCCGAAATTGTAACCTCTGGTATAATAGGTTTCTCTTGTGCCCAACAGGGATTTGGTGTGACAGCCAGGAATAGACATGTGGTAAGGATAGCATTTTTCTGGTTTTTCATACCGATCTTTGCGGTCGCTGCAAGTTATTTGTTTTCGTCCATATACTTTAGCTATGATGTTGCAGCTATGATCGGGTACTAGGGATTTTTAGATGATTTATAATTTTAAACCGAGTTTAGGGGAATAAATTTGAGATTGGTTGGAGAAAATACAATTAGCGAGATGTATACGGAAGTTGAAGTTGCCGAGTTAAATAGTAAATTCAAGGGTAGGAGCCCGGATGAGATTCTGAGGTGGGCCGTTGATAACCTGCATCCGAGGGTTGCATTGGCAACGAGCTTTCAAGCCCAGGGTGTTGTTCTCATTGATATGATATTAAAAATCAACTCCGAAGCCAGGATATTTACACTGGATACAGGCCGGTTATTCCAGGAGTCTTACGATATTATCGATGTGATTCGGACTAAATATAATGCAAAGATCGAGCTGCTTTTTCCGGATTTGAAACAGGTTGAAGAAATGGTTAACGAGAAAGGAGTGAATTTATTTTATAAGGGTGTGGAAAACAGACTGCTCTGCTGCGGTATAAGAAAGGTTTTGCCATTGGAGAGAATGTTGAAGACGCTTGACGGGTGGGTAACGTCTATCAGGAGAGATCAGACTGAGAACCGGGCAAATACCAGTATATTTGAAATTGACAATTCCCATAGGGGAATTCTAAAGATTAATCCTCTTATCAATTGGTCTTCTAAGCAAGTATGGGATTATATAGAGCAATACAATGTTCCGTATAACAAGCTGCACGATAAGGGATTTTTAAGCATAGGCTGTGCTCCTTGCACAAGGCCGGTTAAGCCCGGGGAAGATCCCAGGGCAGGAAGATGGTGGTGGGAAAGCGATACCGATAAGGAATGTGGATTACATTTTGATAACGGGGATAATGAATGATTTAGGATTATGGATTAAGGGGTATGGATTAAGATGCACGATACATGATGCAAGATGCAGGATTAGGGATTCGATATTCGGTACTCGGGTTTCGGCGTTCGGATTTCGAGATAAAATGCAATATGTAGTCCCCTGAATTGATCTGGCAACCCAACATTTGTAGGAGCGGCTTCCAGCAGCGATAGTCTTATCGCTCCAGGACTGGTACTGAGATTGTCGAAGGGATGGGGCTCCTACGGAGAT
>JAZGCJ010000155.1:0-10838 GCA_036476895.1 Thermodesulfobacteriota bacterium | reverse complement strand
AGTTAAGATGACAGTTGCACTGTCATTTTTTAACGCTTCCGGAATTGATTTTGGCAATTTTTTGAATGCCATCTTAAATATTTTCCTCTAACTTGGTGGGAGAGAACTCTTCTTTTGAATAGAAAGAATAGGACAATGCTATTTAAATTGCAAAAAGTATTTTTCATAGATTTTCGGAGAAACAAGAATACTAATATAAGGTGAGGGGAGAAAATAACATGGATAACATCTCCGGTTGTCGTATCCAATATTCCGTATTGATTAAAGAACTATGTAATTATCTGATATTTACGGGATAGAGATCGATTCTGCCTTTTTATTTACACCAAGTCGGGAAAGACTTTCCCCCGCCTTTAGAGAGTTTCACCTGGTTCCCACCATTTAAATACATCATGTATATCTCTTTCGGACCGGAACGATTAGAGGAAAACGCTATATAATGTCCATCCGGTGACCACGATGGGTTTTCATTTCTCCTCGATGAAGATGTGAGCCTTTGCTCCTCACTTCCATCAGGGTTTATCGTATATATATTAGCTCCGCCGGTTTCAACTCTTACAAATGCAATTTTATTTATAGATGAATTAGGTGACCATGAAGGATCCGTTGCATATCCCCCATGGGTCAGACGCTTAACACCGCTTCCATTGGTGTTCATCACATACAGCTGCGGAGAACCCGTTTTATCCGAAACAAAAGCTATTTTACTCCCGTCAGGCGACCATGTTGGAGAAACATCGATTGCGTAATTCTTGGTAACATTAACTGCCCCGCTGCCATCCGGGTTAGCTATATAGATATCGCCTTTCGAACTATAAGCTATTTTTCTGCCGCTGGGCGACCATTCCGCACTTTGATCCAGCCTGAACGCTTTTGTTAATCTTTTTTCCCTGATCTTTGAACCCAGTGTAATAACATACAGATCCTGATCCCATACATTATCGGAGTTAAAAATTATATTTTTTCCATCCCTTGAACAATGAGGAGAAAGTACCAATGCCCCATGCCTTGTTAACTGTATTAGGTTAAAACCATCATAATCCATTATAAAGAGGTTTCTATTCCTCCCGCTTCCCAGTATAAGGGCAATCTTATTTGTAAAAAAACCGTTAATTCCGGTAAGCTGCTTCATTATTATATCGCCAAACCTGTGAGCAGCTTCCCTTACTTTACTGGCACTGGCCTCATAGGTTCTTCCATCAATGGGTCTGCCCTCTTTAACATCAAAGAGTCTGACTGCAATTCTAATGTTATCACCAATCTTTTGATACTGACCTATAACCAAAAAGTCAGCCCCTGCTTCATAAAATGACTGAAAGCTTATGTTGTTAATGTCTGATACAACGTCTGAACCGCTTATAAAATCAAAAAGTGCTGCATTTTTTAAATCATTTTTTAGAACCTGGATAAATTCGGTTGCTCTGGGATCAGATTGTCCAATGCCTGACAAATCAGATATATAGATAGGGATCTTGTTAATAATCGGACCCGATATGGTATCGATCTTTATCTGTGTGGAGGCTTCGAGTGTTAGTAAAAGAACCAGTATAACCGTGGAATACAACACTCTGTTTTTCATGTACAAACCTCCGATCTACTTTTTTGGTTTAAAATAGTAACAAAGAATTCAACTAAATCTAGAACTTTTTACTATATTATTAAAGTAATTGATTAAGAACTTAAAACTACTGATCAAGTTCTACATTCCAATAGGATACATCTATAAAGCTAAGGAAAGGTTCCCATTCTTTATATCTGATAGTTTTTATATATATATTTGAAAAAGGATCCCAGACGGGCTTCTTTGGCTTGATTAATAACTTCATTCTGGCTTGGTCAGGTGTTCTGCCACCTTTCTTTCTATTACAATCCACACAGCTGCATACTACATTTTCCCATATACTCTTACCACCAAGTGACCTCGGGATAACGTGATCAATTGTAAGGTCTTGACGTGAAAACTGTTCATCACAATACTGGCATTTTCCTCTGTCACGCCTGAAAATATTTATCCTGTTAAACTTGGCCTCCTTTCTCAAAAATCCTTCATACCTTACCAAAATTATTACCCTGGGTGCCTTAATAATCCTATTAACAGTTTTTATGGCATCTTCTTCCTTCATCACACTAATATCAGTCCATGTGTCAAAGTCAAAAGTTTCATAATCGCTTTCTACTGCTTTAGCCACTCCGCAGTAAAGCATAACAAAGGCTCTTCTTACACTTGTTATGGTAACAGGTGTAAAAAAACGGTTGAGAACTAGTACAGGTGAAGTTAACATGTTAGCTTATGACCTTACACCTTTTTAAATATCATCGCAAGTTGCTAAAATTATTCTTAATTTTCCCATAACATTGTGTATGATTTTCTATCCTATAATTTATGAAAATTGACTGGAGCTCTATATGGATTATTTAACTTTAATTTTCTTATCAAATTTTGTATTTTTAATACTTTTATTTGTCTTGATTTATATTCTTGTGAAAAAGAATAAAAACCTTAAAGAACGAATAAATGAATTAAAACAAAATTCCCGTAAATAAATATAAAATAAGAAGATATGTATCCAGAACTAATTAAAATCGGAGATTTTTCAATATCTTCATTTGGAGTCATGGTGGCCCTTGGATTCCTGACCTCATACTGGCTTGCTCTATTGGAGTTCAGAAGGAAGGGATTTGACGAAAAAATTCTCGGAAATTTTTTCATTGCAGCAATGGTTGGTGGAGTAATAGGAGCAAAACTATTATTTATCTTTGAAAACGTACCATTATCGGTCTTCTTAAATGATCCCTTTACATATTTGTTCTCAAGAGGAGGCCTCACATTTTACGGAGGCTTTATAGTAGGTTTTATTCTCACATGGATTGTCGTACACAGAAGTAATCTAAGCTACTGGCAGGTTAGTGATGCATGCGCACCAGGCATGGCTCTAGGTTACGCTGTAGGCAGGATAGGATGCTTTTTAGTGGGAGATGACTATGGCATTCCATCCAGTTTGCCATGGGCAATTTCGTTCCCCAATGGACTTCCACCTACAATTGACAGGGTTCATCCCACTCAACTTTATGAAGTAATATTTATGACAGTCGTGTTTTTAATATTGTGGAAAATCAGGAAATTAGATAAGCCAAACGGATGGATGTACTCAATCTATCTGATTTTTGCAGCTTCAGAGAGATTCCTGATTGAATTTGTTAGATCAACAACACCTAGTCATATCCCAAGTCTTTCCCTGGCTCAGGTTACAGCAATAATTATTATTGCTATTGGAGTTGGCAAACTGGTATTGATACAGAAATCCGAACAAAATTTAGCAAATCAAAATAAGTGATTTAGAGATAATATTCAGAAATCTAAGAAATTGTTTTCGAATTTTAGATGTAAATATCCATTATTTTTCTCATTAGATAAAACCTATTTTCTATGTCAAAGATAAAAAAACAAGACATTCTTCTATGCTCAATCGCAGGCATTATTTATCCCCTCACATTCATGATTCCGTATATCGGAATAGTTTCTTTCATTTTACTCATACCCTTTTTTATCTCTCTTCAAAACAAAAATCCATGGAACTCATTTAAGCTGGGAACCCTGACAGGAACCCTGGTAAACCTTATCGGCACATACTGGTTAATTGAAACCCTGACAAGATTTGGCGGTTTCCCCACACCTATCAGTTTTATCTTAATCGTTTTCCTCAGCATTTACTCAGGTTTTCAAATTGGTTTATTTGCTCTTATAACCAGTAAATTTCAGCTGTTTAATAAGAAGGGTATATTGCCGGCTCTGGTTATAGCTTCAATCTGGACATCCTTAGAGTATCTTTTTCCATTACTTTTCCCCTACGGAATAGCAAACACCGTTTCCAACTATCTGCCTTTGATTCAGGTCTTTGACCTCTTCGGAATATATTTTCTGAGCTTTATTATAGTGTTGGTAAATGTCACGGTTTATAAAGTATTCAGTTCATATAAAACTAGAGAATTCCAAATCCCTGAAATTGCAGTAACCGTCGTGTTAATTACACTGGTTCTAATTTATGGAATTTATAAAATCAATTATGAAGAAAAAAAGATTGCCGAAGCCCAAAAATTGAAAGTTGGGTTAGTACAAGCTAATTTTGATTTTTTTGAGAAAAATGAAAACCTGGAGCCAATTGTTACAAAGAAGCATCAGGAGATGTCAAAAGATTTGGAAGATGTCGATTTAATAATCTGGCCGGAAACTGCAATTCAAGTTTTCTTCCCCACTTCCACGACACATCTTGAGTACGAAGGAGAGATATCCATACCCAATATAATGGATAAGTACTTCTTAGTGGGAGCCATGTCGTATCACGCAAAGGACGGGGATTATGATAACCTACAACCAAATAATTTAATACAATACAATACCGCATACTTCACAAACTCAAACGGAGAAATTCTTGGAAGATATCATAAAATCAAGCTGCTTCTTTTCGGAGAATATCTTCCATTTTCAAATTACTTTCCAATTTTAAAACAGTTGAGCCCGGCATCGGGTGATTTCACTCCGGGAAACGAGTTTGATCTATTTGAAATAAAAGAAAAGGGAGTGAAAATTGCACCAATAATCTGCTATGAGGATATTATCCCATGGTTTAGCAGAAAATTTGTTAACAATGGAGCAAACCTGATAATTAACATCACAAACGATGCCTGGTTCGGGAGGACAGTCGCACCATATCAGCATTTATTTATTTCAATACCTAGAGCCATAGAGACCCGGAAATACCTGATCAGGTCAACTAATACGGGTATAAGTGCAATTATAGATCCAATAGGGAGAGTCGTTACTAAAACCAACACTTTTGAAGAAACTAACCTTATAAGCGACGTCGGAATTATGGATGGGGAAAAGACCTTATACACCAGAATAGGTGATGTATTCCCCATATCATGTTCCCTTTTCTGGATCGGCTATTTGGTGGTTATTAAACTAAGAAGAAACAATATTCGACAGGGCTGAAGCGAAAGCTTCATTCTCCTCAGGTTTTCCTATGGTTACCCTCAAACAATTTTCAAGCCTGCCGGGACTGTTGAAATTCCTTATTAATATTCCCTTTTCCATAAGTCTTTCAAATACACTGTCCGCATCAGAAACCCTGAAAAGAATAAAATTTGCATCACTGGGAAAAGGACTGACCCCATCAAGCCCGGAGAGTATCTCGAATATCTGCTCCCTCTCTTTTTTTATGAGCTGAACATTTTCATTAACAAACTCATAATTTTCCATAACAAGCTCTGCTATCCTTTGAGTATGCGAGTTTATATTATAGGGTAAACGGATTTTGTTAATTTCCCTTACAATCTCAGTACGTCCTAAAAGAACACCCAGCCTAATTCCTGCAAACCCTATTTTTGAGAAGGTTCTGAGAATAACAAGGTTATCGTATTTTTCTACTAACGGTAAAAAGGTCAGATCATTGAAATCTCCGTAAGCCTCATCAACTACAACTATAGAATTGGAATGATCTATTACCGAGATAATTTTCTTTTCTGAAAAACTATTACCCGTAGGGTTGTTGGGAGAAGCCAGAAAAATCAGATCAGGGTCTCTTTCATCAATACTTTTAATCATTAATTCTTCATCTAAATCAAAGTTCATGTCTGTATCCACCTCTAAAACCTCTACACCGTATGCCAGGCTACACAGCCTGAACATTGAGAAAGTCGGAACCGGATACATAACCCTTCCAGTCCCGCCCGTGAATGCAGAAACCATCATCTCTATTAGCTCATCGGAGCCATTTCCGAGAAGGATTCCATCGACCGGGAAATTGGAAGCGATGGATATCATATTCTTTAACTTCTTGGCTTCCGGATCCGGATACCTGTTTATTTCAATTGAATTTAGATGTTCCGTTAATTTTACAGATAGCTCTTTGGGAATTGAAAAGGGGCTCTCGTTCCCATCCAGCTTTATCCGACATTCTAGTTGAGGTACTGAGTACGGGGAAATTCCATTGAGCTTGCAGTTTAATCTCTTATCAATAACATCCGAAATGTCAGAATTCTTTTTCATATATTTTAGAAAATTTTAGAAGGTCTAATTATTGAACTTTTTCATCCTAACCTTAACAGATAAAGCATGAGCTTCAAGGTTTTCACTATAGGCAAGATCTATTACTGAACCGCTTAATTTGTTAAACCCTTTTTGTGAAACAGATATTACACTTGGCATCTTTATAAAATCGTAAACACTGAGTGGAGATGAAAATCTCGCCGCACCACCGGTTGGAAGTACGTGACTGGGTCCGGCTATATAGTCTCCAAAAGCCTCGGCCGACATATGACCAAGAAAAACTGCACCTGCATGTTTAATTTTCTTCAAAACCGATTTGGGTGATTTAATACAAAGTTCCAAGTGCTCCGGCGCCACGGCATTAGAAACCTTTATTGCATCATCAATGGATTTAACTATGAATGCCCTTCCATTTCTCTTAATCGCTTCAGCAGCAATATCCCTTCTTTGAAGGTCTTTTAATTGTTTTTTTACTTCCTTAATAACATGCTTTGCAAAATTAATTGAAGTACAAACCAACAATGGAACTGCCATTTCGTCGTGTTCGGCTTGTGCAAGTAAATCTGCCGCTATCCACTCTGGTTTCCCCGTACCATCGGATAATATTAGAACCTCGCTTGGTCCTGCAATGCAGTCTATATCAACTTCACCGTAGACAATTTTTTTTGCCAAGGCTACATATATGTTCCCGGGACCTACAATCTTATCAGCCTTAGGTACCGAATCCGTACCGTAAGCAAGGGCAGAAATAGCTTGGGCTCCTCCGATCCTGTAAATCTCGGAAACTCCTGAAATGGATGCCGCCGCAAGAACAACCGAATTCAGCTCCCCATTAGGAGCAGGAGTTGCGATTGCAATTTCCTTTACACCGGCAACTAGCGCAGGAATTGCAGTCATCAGAACCGTTGATGGGTAGGCAGCTTTCCCTCCCGGAACATATATACCAACCCTATCAATTGGCCTAACGGCAAAGCCGAGTTCGTTGCCTAATCTATCCCTATAAGTTCTTTCTTTTGGTAATAACGATTTTTGATATTCCCTAATTCTTCTTGCCGAGATTTTCAGATGATTTCTTATCTTTGTGGTAATCTCGTCTTTGGCCTTTTTTATTTCTTTTCCTGTTATCTTAATATTTTTAGTGTTCAGATCAAATTTATCAAACCTCCTGGTATATTTGAAAAGAGCACTGTCACCATTTCTTCTAACATCCTCGACGATTTTTGATACAGTATTTACAATATTCTGATCGATTCCACCTATCGAGGGTCTTATATCTTTTAGTTTTCTATCAAAATTTTTGTTAAGCTCAATTACCTTCACGTTGGAAAAGGATTATACATAGGATAATAAAAGATAAAAGATGTTTCGATTGTTAAACGAGCTTGATTATTAAATAAGCTTAATGAAGATAATATTGTTGAAATAAATCTCTGTTTTTATAATTATCATTTACTAATAAATGTGAAGGAATGATGAACTTAAAAAGATTGGGTAATACCGAAGTAATGGTTCCGGAAATCGGACTTGGTACCTGGAGATACCGGGGCGGAATAGAGCCACTAAGAAAAGGACTCGAAATGGGAGCCACATTAATTGACACAGCTGAGGGCTACTATACCGAGGATATCGTGGGAGATTCTATTAAAGGTTTTGAAGATAAGGTCATTATTGCAACCAAGGTCTCTGGAAGAAATCTGAGATATGACCAGGTATTAAAATCTGCAGAAGCAAGCTTAATAAAATTGGGTGTTGATCAGATACACCTTTATCAAATTCACTGGCCAAATCCCAGTGTGCCACTAAGTGAAACTGTAAGAGCCATGGAGCACCTGGCAGATGAAGGGTTAATTAAATACATAGGTGTGAGCAACTTTGATGTTTTCGAAATGAAAGAGACTATGGGCCTTCTAAGAAATCATCCACTTGTATCAAACCAGGTACTATATAACCTGAACAGTCGTGAAATGGAGTATGACCTTCTGCCATTCTGTGAAGAAAATGAAATTACCGTATTGGCTTATACTCCACTGGACGATGGCAACCTGACCAGGAAGGGAAGATTCCTTTCTAATAATAGAACTAGAGTGTTAGAAAATATATCAAAAGAATTGAACAAAACTATGGCACAGATAGCCATTAATTGGTGTACTTATCATCCAAGTATTATAGCAATTCCAAAATCAAACAGCATTGCCAGAACCATAGAAAATTGTAATGCATCCGGGTGGAGAATCACAGAAGAGCAATATGAAATATTAAACGACGAATTCAACTAAATATTCACAGAATTTATTTTTCAACCAGCTCTACCCTCCTATTTTTAGCTCTTCCCTCTTCGGTTCTATTTGAAGCCACAGGTGCTAAGAATCCTAAACCCTTTGCTGTCATCCGGGAAGAATTAATGCCATGTTTGTTAACCAGCTCATTCACTACTGCATCAGCCCTTCTTTGCGACAGGTCCGTGTTGTAATCCAGTGATCCTTTATTATCAGTATGCCCAACGATAAAAATCTTTAGATCAGGATTGTTATTCAATAATTTTGCTATTTCCGCTATCGTTGCTTCTGATTCCGGTTTTATCTCGGCCTCGTCAAAATCAAAATAAATACCATAGATTGATATGCTGCCCGTTTCGAATATCTCATCAGCCATAGCGTCAGCATCCACTTTAACCATTCCAACCTGCATCGGGGAAATTTCAATTACATCGAGCTGTGTAAATACCCTTTTCGCCGTTTTACCACCACCTGATACATTTTTAGTGATATACAGCGAAATAAAAATATCCCCCTCTTCCCTGCTTAACTTTGCAGATAAGTAGCGTTGATCGGAATAATTTTCACTCATCCAAACTTTCATTTTCCCGGGCGTTAATGCATGGTTCATAGCCCTGCCACCGCAATCTTCATTCTTACATGAATATAAAATTTCAAAACCGGCGCTAGTCAATTCCTGTTCATAGTTCTTAAATACCTCTAGCGTACTACGATCTTCCGGATTCAAATATGTTATTAGAGTAATCTTGCCCTCAAGAATTAACGGGCTCTCAGAATTTGTATTTGGGTAGGGGTCATAGATTGCTTTCCCGTTGAACAAAACGTATTCATCAAACTCTTTGAACTCATAAGAAAATATCTCCGATCCTTCATATCTGGATATAACGGGATGGTCCGAGCTACCTTTAACATCTTCTGTTTTTCCATCATCTATGAATGAAATTAAAGAGATAAAAAACGTTATTATAAAAAAGGTGTTCCTGCTTAATAAAATTTCTACTCTCATATTTTGCTCCTCCAAAAACTTTAAATCAATGATATAAAACATATATGAAAAGAAAAGTATATAAAAATTTTGATTACGAAGGCGCTATCGGATTTTTTAAGGACTTATAAAAATTTTGTCATATCGAGCCCATGCGAGATATCTAATTTTTTAAAATGATAGATATTTCGCTTTAGCTCAATACGCAAGCGTTTTTTGAATGCACGTTTAAGTATTATATTTTGTCCTTCAAATTTCTAACATCTACAGCAATTACTTATGAGATTGCCATTAGACTCAACCAAAATTCTTTCCGGTTAACTGCGATTATTTTGAACTTAATTCATCTTCCGTGTACGCCAGTGCAGACGAGATCGCAGACACACTAAAGGGTACAAAAAAAGTAAGAATTGACTTTAAATAGAACTTTAATGAAAAATTTAATACTATTAATGAATCATAGTGGTTAATCAATATCAATACAGGCCCAACTATGAGTGCGAATTTAATAGCTCTTAATATTGTATCTTTTCTGACCAAATTTCTGAGAAAACATTTAATACTAATATTCACTAATGATATGTTAACTAGATAATAGAAAATTCTAAATAATTTTCTAATTATTAGCTGTAAAAACCGCTGTATCAGGACTGAATGTATACCAGGCAAACCAATACGATACAAAAGAATTTACAGTATTTTTTTCTTTATCGGTGACATTAATAAATTTACCATCTTTGAATTTAATTAGGATTTCTTTTCCTTTAATATTGTCCTTTAGGGGTGTCTTTGCCTTTGTTAATTCTGAAAATGGATAGGCTTTAGCTTCATCATCCACAATTACAACTAACACCTTTTCCTTTGGATGAAATCTGTTGCTAGTATTTTTAACCGGAAATATTAAGGATCTGGATTTCTCATAATCTGAGTAGGGATCCATATTATAATTTCTTGAATAACCAGTGACTTTTGATAAAACAAGTGTATTGGGATAATTCTTCCTCCATTCTTTCCAAGTCGAGAATGTTGACGGAATCAATTCAAATTCTGCACCAAGTTTTTTTCCAGTTACGGCCTTCATCTCTAACTGAGACCAAAGACTTTCATTCTGATGATCGTATAAGAGCACATCAGACTGGTATAAAAGACCCGAGATACCGAACGTTAATACATCACCATCAATCATCCTATTAAACACCAAAGCTGAACCACAGAGTGGACAATAAGTTACCAAAACAGGAATATCCCCTAAAGTATCATCCACAGCTTCATGCCAGACAAGAATCCTAATGGGGTATGCCTTCTGCTTCCCATTAATATCAACACCGACAACAAAGTCATTGTCGTCCAGCCATCCCGCTTTATTACTTTGAACAAACTTTGGGTTTTTAATTGCAGGAATTCCATCTCGCGGAGGTCCACCAGACTTTATATCTCCTTTAGGAATTAAACTTTTCGATATATCAAAACCATTATAAAGACCATCACTATATATGTTCTCTGCGTGAAGTGACGTTATGAATAACAA
>JAZGCJ010000154.1:0-3850 GCA_036476895.1 Thermodesulfobacteriota bacterium | reverse complement strand
AAATAGTTAGGCTTTTTCATTTTATAACCTCCTTTTCAATATAATCGGGTAGTTCGAACTTTCTCCATTCTATTAGTTATTAATAAACTTAAATACCATATAGTTTCATCTACCCAACAGGATGGGGGTCTTATTCGAAGCATAAGCTTTTACTTTGAGCAAGGTATAGACTTATTCCATCCTGTTATATTATTAAACTAAATTATTTATACTATTTGAAGTCTAATGGAGCAAAATGAGAAGTGGGTCGTACTTGAATGAAGACAATGGAGCTCTTTAATTCAGTGACACAGTATATTTATTGTACATTTCAACAGCGAAACGATCTCGTGGTACCTGTTAAAATAGGGATTACTTCAATTTGCTTTGTTTGAAATATAGACCAGTGATTAATAAAAGCAGAATCAATTAAATATATTCCAGTTTGGCTATAATGACCTGTTTTTCACTCTTTGCTCAAAACAGTTGCAATGATATGCTGCTTATATGTAGAGGAGGGTTTTAGCTCTCCATTCTTTGACACCTGATTTCAGGGTGTGTCACCGTCATACCTGAATGATTAAATTGTGGATCCATGATAATTAATTAAGTAGGCATACGGTTAGAGTTTGACCGAAATCTCCTATCCGTCGATTCCGTTCTCGTAATCTTCATATTACGCTATAAAAAAGAAAATTTTTGTAGCAGTGACCTTCAGGTCTCCAAAGGTTCTCAACAAAAGTAATGGAAGGCTAAAGCCTTCCGCTACAATAATTATCAGAAAATTTGTCGAAAGGACGGTGCTCCAATGGATTTAGTAGATTGTTAATAATATAAAATCCCCGCTTCCAATTCTTGAAAATTAAAAAGTTACCTTTCTAATATTTATTATTATTTGGTTATATTAATTTTTCCTGATACTGATATATTATTTTTAATTTTCTATCTCAATTAAATGGAACAAAAGATGACATCAATTATTATATTTATAAAATCAAGACTCTACATATTGTCGGTTTTACTTTTATTAACTACAATAATTAGTTGCGGTTCTCCTAAAAAAATATCTAATAAATCTGATCTGAATACAGACAATCTTAAGCAATATACAGTTTCGTTTAAGAGTCAGGATGTAATTGTTGAAAGTACCTCAGTTTTTGCATGGTACCCCGAGTCTAAGAAGATATATGAAGATCCTAACTTAAAGGATTTGCCGTTAACCAAAGAGATTAAAGAGGCAATCTCTCAAATGCTGTGGTCGAAGGGTATATCAAATGTGCAGTATCACGAAATCGCAACTAACTTTAATAATCGAAGAACCAATAATGAATCTCTTCTACCTAAAGACCTGATTTCGGTAAAGGAATGGAAATGGGAAGGTGCTAACTTTGGTGCAACCGGCCTACTTAAGAAACTTGTTTTGGAGAATAATAGTAGTTGGAATTATAGAGATATTAAGGTAAGGATAGATTATCTCGGAACTATGGGTGGTAAGGAAGGAACTGCAGGTCCTACTGCAACATTCACAATAAATAAAAAAATACCGGCAAAATCTGAAAGGACATTCACAAAAATAAACGTGGGATTCCGGCATCCGGATTCAAAAAAAGAGAGAATCAGGGTGATGAACGCAACTAAAACTATTGACCAGTTTCTTGTTGGGTTTATATTGGTGCAAGAGCGTATACTGGATGATGAAGAGATAGACAGGGTCTATGGTTTAAGCATAAATACGGGCGGAAATAATGATATAATAATTAATTACGAACCTGGTACTTTGATAGTAGACATTATTCATCCCTCGACAGGAGGACTCATTTGGAGAGGTTTTCAAGAAACATATATTAAAACCACGGACGACAGCACCGGAATTAGTGAAAAGATTGATATAGCCGTTGGGAAACTTGTTGACAAATTTCTCGAAACATAAGTGAATCTGACATGAATATTGACCTTAATCACCAAAGCTCTGAATTTATACCATAGCCAAAAACACAGAATTGGATTTGCCGGCAGTTTTTATAATTTCATTTTTTGATAAGTCGAATTTAGAGAAGAAATATTGAGAACCACGATACAGAAAAGGGTGCGGAATCGGCTCATTTGTTTATAGGATGAGTCAATATTTATGCCTGTTCCAGCTATAACAATGCGCCCCCAGAGGGATTCGAACCCCCGACCTGCAGATTCGAAGTCTGATGCTCTATCCGGGCTGAGCTATAGGGGCGCAAGTTTAATTTTTTCTATTCATACTACTTTTGGTCGGCTGTAATTTCTTCTAGCAATTCTTCCGGGAGATGCATTCCCCAATATTTTATAATTGTGGTTATTAAATAGTCTTTAACTTCTAAAACTGTTTTAAGCTTAATCGCATCTTTTGCTATTTTTTTAGCCTGTTTTTTTGAGATTGTATTTAAAAGTTTTTTAACTTTAGGAATGGAGTGGGTATTCATGCTGAGTTCATCTACACCGGCTCCTACAAGAAACGGAACGCAAACCAATTCACCCGCCATTTCCCCACAAACACAAACGGGAATGTTCCTGTCATGAGCAGAATCTATGACCTGTTTAATAAGTCTCAGTACTGCAGGGTGAAATGAAGAAAATAGATAAGACACGTTTTCATTTATCCTGTCTACAGCAAGTGTGTATTGAATTAAATCGTTTGTTCCAATGCTTAGAAAATCTACTTCCTTAGCAATATCCGATGCAAGAATTGCTGCTGAAGGGGTTTCGATCATCACCCCAAGTTCCCAGTCACATTTAGATTCTATTTCTTTAGCTACATTTGAAATCAATGATTTTGTTTCTAGTACTTCAAAAAGGCTTGAAACCATGGGGATAAGGATACGTATTTTTCTATCTTTTCCTGCTTTTAAAATCGCCCTTAGCTGAGTTGTAAAAGTATCTATGTCGTTCAATGAAAATCGGATTCCTCTAAGTCCCAATGCGGGATTCAGGCGTTTGTATGTTTCCATACCAATCGGTATTTTATCGCCCCCAATGTCTACGGTTCTGATTGTTACATTTGAAGTGGGAAGAGCCGACAGTACCTTTTTGTAGCTTTGTAATTGTTGATCTTCGGAAGGGAAATAGATCGAATTAGTAAATAAAAATTCAGTTCTGTACATGCCTATTCCCTCTGCTCCGTATGACAGAGCCAATTCTAGCTCCTCGGCAATTTCTATGTTTGCATACACCTTGATTTTATGATCATCTGTTGTTTTCCCCTCCAGTTTTGCATAATCGAGTAATTTCTTCTCTCTAATTAGAAATTTAAGTTGTTTTTCCTTCAGAAGATCGACTTCATTTTCATCCGGGTTGATTATTACCATTCCGTTAAAACCGTCTACAAAAATAATATCACCCGGGGAGGCTTTAGACGTTATGCTTTCAAGTCCCATAACCGTTGGTATGCCAAGGGATTTTGCTACAATAGCATTATGAGAGGTCGAACCACCGATATCGGTGGCGATCCCTTGTGCGTAGTGTTTTACATATTCCACGACATCAATTGCTGAGACGTCGTGGGATACTAGAACGGAGTCTTCTTCCAGATCCGGGAATTTCTCTTTAACACCGTGAAGATTTCTTAAGATCCTTTCTCCAAGATAATAAAAATCCTCGAGCCTTTCTCTCATATAGAGATCTTCTACATCTTTTAATGCTTCGGAATGTTTGGTTAAAACAGATCTTATTGCCCATTCTGCGTTGACCTGTTCCTTTTCTATATACTCGGTCACCTCCCGTGAAAGCAGTTCATCTTCGAGCATCATAATGTTGAAGTTTAGTATATGGAGATGATCACCATTGTCGTCCGGGCCTAGTTTGTTCTTGATCTTATTAAGTTGTTCCTTTGATTTCTCGACCG
>JAZGCJ010000153.1:0-2536 GCA_036476895.1 Thermodesulfobacteriota bacterium | reverse complement strand
CCCTCAAAGCTGAACATTTAAAAAGCAAGCTTGGAATCGTAATTCCCGCAATACGTGCTCTTCCAGATGATGAGGTGTTCGTTAAATTGGATAATGGTTGGACGGTGATTATTCAGAAGCGCTTCTTGTCACTTTGAAACCGATAAACGCATGCTTTCAAAGGGATAAGCGCATGCTGGAAAATAGAGCAAAAACCTGCGACGGCCCCTTGAAGATGATGCTGCTAACAGAAGAATATCGTCCTTCCTCAAACAATTAGAGAAAAATCTTGAACAGTTATTTTATTTTTGTCAGGAAACAAGAATTACTTGAATCTCGTTCCGCAAATCCGGTGTCTAAGAATATAGTATTATTATTAAAAGAAATTTAGACATCACAAAGCAGAAAGAAGAATTTGACATGAGAGAACCATATGAATTTTATGTGGAATATTATGGAAGGGTGAGAAGTGGATATAAAATAAAAGAAGATGACTATTACTATCTTGAGGATGATCCAAGTGGTGGAAAAGAAAGAAAAGAATATGATATAAGGATCAAAATCGCTATTTTAATGGCTGCGGAACATGTTAAAACTCCGTACAATAATATGTTTTCCAAATCAGCCTTTGAAAAAGAATTAGAAGATAGATTGTCATAACCCGATTGAATTTCTTAAGGAGAATTTCATTTCTCAGCCTTCATCAGATAATTCAAGAGTAAGGCTGAAAGGATGGCTGACATACTTTATATAAGAAGTTTAGATTAAACGATCTCATAATCGATATTTTTCCTTTCGAGTTCTTGAATGAGATACAAGGTATTTTTATTTAATTTTTTATTTCTATCTTTGAAGGTTTCATTGATTCTGCGGATTTTGAAACACTAAAAAGACGGGGTGATTCAGCTATTAAAAACTGGATTGATAACCAATTAAAAGGAACATCTGTCACTGTTGTATGGTAGGTGAAGAAACGTGTAGCAGTCGATGGGTAAAATATGAAATTGAAAAAAGCATTGAAATCGGTAATGGGCTTCTAAGTATAGATATTAGCAAAATAAAAGATTTACAAGGAAATACTTCGGAAAGGTGCGGACGAATTCCCGAGGGATATGATTTTTATTTATGGTTTAAAGGCGACGGTTATAACAGCATGGGTGACTGGATTGAAAAGGCTGCGGAAAATGCTGGAAGATGAGTCGAGATACGAAATAAACAAAGATGATAAACAGCCGATTGCACACTTTGTTTAAAGGTGTGAACTTTTCTCCATTAAAACACTTGCTTTTTAACTTCACCGTTCTTAACCTAGAATCCCACCAACATATCCTCAGGTATGTGAGAGATGGCCCCTGAGTCATCATCCTTCGGCTCAGGGTTTTTATTTCTCCTCAAAAAAAAGCTGTGACAAACTGTGAATTTGATTATTTGATTATTCCTATCCAACTAAAACTTCATGCCTATAATGCCTATTTTCCACCAAGTGTGGCACAGGCCAAACATGAGTTTTTTTATAGCCTCGTCCCGTCTTTCAAATAATTGGTCTATTCCTTTATCTGTCATAGTATTTTCCCGATTTCTATCTAAAAATTGGTTGTCAGAATTTTTGGGGAGTCATTAGAATATTAATAAATAGTTGTTTTCTTAATTTTTTAACTGCGCGCTGTCGACACTTGTAAATAAGGCGATGTTGGTTTCCCGACTCGCTGAATAGGTTTTTCCTCTCCTTGTCTCTCACTTAATCGGACTCAAAAATCGGGAGAGGCAAGGAGTTTTTAAATATATAAGGTAAAAATTATGGACAAGTACGAGCAGTTTGCAAAAGCAGATAATGAATTCTTTAAAACCCCAGTTTATGGTATCACTGAAGATGTAGAATCAACTACACTTCACGTCACCATCAGTAAAGAATATCACGAATTAATATTGGAATCTCTTCAAGAACTATTTCCAGATGAAGAATTTCAACCATATTGTGTACCACTTAGTGATGAATTGGATATTGAAAGAATTATACAAAATATGAAAGACAAACTGGAAACAGTAGAATCAGTTGAGAGCGAATAGGCTGTATTCCAGCGATACTTTTGGTATCACCTGTAATAAGATCGGGGCTTATACGCCGTCCTGAAGGCTCATACATACGCTGATTCGACCAATTTCAACCGGACCCTGAATTGGAGTTCAATGAATGGAGCCATTTAAAGAAACATTAAATAAAGAGCTAACCTCTTACCATTAACAACACAAAGAAAGTCCCCTAGAATCGATCACCTAAGTGGCCTCTAAGGTTAAATGTCACCGCACGTTCTGTTATATTCTCAACTTGAGCTGCATTAATTTGTCTCAATTTTTATTCCGTTTAAAAAAACTCCAATAGTCCGCATTTTCATTCCACCCGTGTATATTTAATATAGACTTCCCCTTAATTAATCCTATTCCAGTCCACCTCTTTGAAAAAAAGGAGGGTTCTATGAAAAGCTTGCTGTCGTTAACCCTTTTTTGCTTGTCCTAATTCCGAATCGAAAAGCAATCGATTTTGGTGATAACAGTTGAA
>JAZGCJ010000152.1:0-6539 GCA_036476895.1 Thermodesulfobacteriota bacterium | reverse complement strand
GTTCTCCCCCTGGGGGTTTTTTGTATAAGTCCCTCCCTAATCAGAAAGGGTTCGTAAACATCTTCGATTGTATCTTTATCCTCACTTACGGCTGCGGAAATGGTATCGATACCGACCGGCCCTCCATTGAATTTTAAGATAATAGCCTCCAATATCATTCTGTCTAAATTATCCAGACCTATGGAATCAACCTCAAACATCCTTAGGGCAGACTGGGCAGTTTCAACATCTATCCTCCCGTGAGATCTGACCTGAGAGTAATCTCTAACCCTTTTCAAGAGTCTGTTTGCTACCCTAGGAGTACCCCTGGAACGATGTGCAATCTCGTAAGCTCCCTCATCATCTGTTTTAACACCCAAGATTCTGGCCGACCTTTTTACAATTCCCTTAAGCTCATCTGCTGTGTAGTATTCAAGTCGTAAATCCACCCCAAATCGGGATCTAAGCGGAGATGTTAGAAGCCCTGTTCTGGTAGTTGCTCCAATCAAAGTAAACTGGTCTATCTTGATCTTCATAGACCTCGCTGAAGGGCCCTCACCTATCATAATATCAATCTTAAAATCCTCCATAGCCGAATAAAGATACTCTTCAACAATACGGTTTAAACGGTGAATCTCATCAATGAACAAAACGTCTTTCTTTTTCAAGTTCGTCAGGATCGAAGCAAGATCTCCCACTCTCTCAATCACAGGACCGGATGTGGCATAAATTTTAACACCGAGTTCGTTTGCAACTATATATGCAAGAGTTGTCTTGCCTAGACCTGGTGGCCCATATAAAAGCACATGATCTAAAACATCATTTCTCTGGCTGGCAGCTTCAATTATAATGCCAATCTTTTCCTTGACCTTGGTCTGCCCCAGGTAATCTACAAGGTGCTTAGGCCTTAAATTTATATCAGTAGTTACATCGCTTTCCTGAGATTCAGGGCTTACAAACCTCTCTTCCTTTTCCATCATTTCTTTCCAATTAACAGGCTTTCTTCACGCTGTCCTCATAATTTTTAGTACTTCCTTTAGTGAATCCTGTATATCCTTGTCGTTAATCAAAATTTTTTCGATTCCGGAAATATGTTCGTCAATCTCATTTCTTCTATAACCCAAGTTTAGTAATGCAGAGATAATATCCTCCATGTTGCTTGCAGGTTTTTCTATTTCATCAAATTCGCTCAGCTTTGAGATTTTATCTTTTAATTCGGTTATCAACCTTGTAGCAAGCTTTGGACCCAAACCGGGGATTTTCTTACTTTTCAATTCCCCGGAAGTGATATATTTGACTAGATCGCCTGGGGATACATTTGAAAGAATATTCACTGCTACCCTAGGCCCGACACCCGATACTCCTAGGAGCATGGTAAAAATAGATCTTTCACTGTCAGATAAAAATCCATAGAGCTCTATTAAAGAATCCTTCATATGTGTATAAATCTTTAATTCCGTTTCACTACCAATTTCCGAGAGCTTGTAATATGTGTATAAAGGAACAGCAACCCCATAACCAACCCCATTCACATCTATAGTGATCCTGCCCAGTGATTTTTCTGCAATCTTGCCTCTAAGAAGCGATATCATCTAATGAAAATCGAACCCTCCTTCTTCTTGACCTTAAAATCTCTGTTCCCCACTTTTTCTCAACTTCCTTAATGTGAATATGGCATAAAGCCATTGCTATTGCATCAGATACATCATGTTTCTCAAAATGCTGAATGTCAAATATTGCCCCCACTATCCTCTGAACCTCCTGCTTGTTTGCCCTTCCTCTCCCGGTTAAGGCCAGTTTTACTTGTGTAGGCGCATATTCGAATACCGCAATCCCGCAATCTGCAGCGGCAAGCAAGGCAATGCCTCTTGCCTCACCCAATCTAATTGCACTCTTAGCGTTCCGGGAGAAAAAAACATTTTCTATAGACATAATATCTGGAGAAAACTTTTGTATAACTTTTGAGAGTTCTGTGTAAATTTTATGTAGGCGTTTATCAATTGATAAGGTTGGAGAAGCAGAAATACAACCACTGGTTAAATGCTTAACCGATCGATTATCACCAGCTTCCAAAATTCCATATCCGCAAATTCTCGATCCGGGATCAATTCCTATTACTTTCATAAAGATTATTGGCTCAATGCTTCTAATAACTTTTCATCAATATCAAAATTGGAATATACGTTTTGCACATCGTCACTGTCTTCAAGAGCTTCCATAAGTCTGATCATATGTTCGGCTTCTTTACCTTCAATCTTGACATTGTTTTGAGGAATCATAGTAACTTCGGCATTTTCATATGTTAAACCTGTATCTGTTATTGCTTTCTTAACATCTTCAAAATTGCTTGTATCACAGATTACTACCAAATCGTCATCTTCCGTGATCACATCATCAGCCCCCGCTTCTAATGCTATTTCAATTAACTCATTTTCATCCACTTTATCACTTGAAAACGAGATTCTGCCTTTTAGATCAAACATCCAGGCAACACAACCGCTTTCCCCGAGGTTCCCACCATGTTTGGTGAATATCCTTCTTATCTCGGCGACAGTCCTGTTTTTATTATCAGTCAGAACCTGAACGTAAACTGCACTACCTCCTGGTCCATAACCTTCGTAGTATGTTTCATGAAACTCTTGCCCATCTAACTCACCGGTTCCTCTTTTAACAGCTCTTTCTATAGTATCGTTGGGCATATTATTGCCCTTAGCAGCTGATATTGCCGCTCTTAAGCGTGGATTAGCATCTATATCTCCCCCACCAACCCTTGCCGCAATAGTCAGTTCGCGAATAAGTTTAGTAAAAATCTTACCGCGTTTAGCGTCAACAGCAGCTTTCCTATGCTTAATATTTGCCCATTTAGAATGTCCCGACATAACTCCGGCACCTCACTTTATGGTTAATTTATCATAATAATTTTAAAAGAATTAAGTACATTAAGCAATATCTCAGGGTATTTAAAACTCAGTAGATCACCCTTTCAATTACAATATTCAACGGTTGTGGCCCTGGGATTTTTGTTTTTATTGTGGCAATTGATTTGCTGGAATTAATTTCATTAACACTTAACACTTCCGTATCCGGTTTGATTTCTTGACCTGGCAAAGGGTGAAAAGTAATTTTAACCTTTGTATTATCCGGCAAACCGTAGATATCTGCTTTAATATTAGTTGGTTCATTTATATCCGTTTGCGAAACCGAAACTTTATACCCCCAAGCCTTAAAATCAGTGTTTATATAACTACCACTTGGATCCTTAAGACTAATTCTAATTTCACCCTTATCGTTAACAACTTCCTTTTGCAGGTTTGAGAATGAAACCGCAATAGAATCAGTGGTAATGGCAAATATTTGACCATCAATAAAACTATCATTCACAAAATCTAAAACAGAAATTTTATAGTTATCAGGATTTGTAAGAGAAAGCTCCGGCGAGAAAAAGGAATTCTCTAAAACGCCAGATGCTATAACAATTGGTTTTACAGATGTTAAAGCACTAGCAATTTTATTGGTATTAGAAACCTCGTCGATCTTCAGGGTTCCATACCTGCCGGTAACAATAATTCCTTCAATATCAAATTTTTGATAAGTAAAATCTATTTTAGTCCAGCCCCGACTTGGGTTTTCCATGCCTACACCGAGCTTGCTACCCAGTTTCCCTTTTTTACTCAAAGCCCGAACGGAGCTTATATCTCCGATGTAATCGGTATTTATGATGATACCTCTATCTATTGAAGAGAGAACTAGTTCGTAAAAAACACTAGGTTTTGATTTATCATTTGAATCAGAAAGGTAACTTTCTATTTGAATTTTCTCCAGTTCGGATGCTTGACTAAACAGAGCTCCGTCCGGATCAAACGCTCTTGCGTTAAATGCAATCAACGGTACTAATACTAATGCAAATAGAAATCCGCAAAACACTAAGTTGCATAATCTATTCAATGTAATATCCTTTTTGTAGAAAAATAAATTTTTTTACTTCAAAATTTCTTAGTTTGTAATCTATTATATTCAATATCATAATTATTCACAAAATTTTTCTTGACAAATAAACCAATAAAAAGGCATAATATATTTGAATCGGAAATAACTTTCAATTCCAAACAAGAACCTTTAAATTTCCTGACAAATTAATTTGTGACTGAAACTCAAAAAATGTTTTCAACTCAATAATTATCAAAATGGCAAGAGCAACAAAGTTACAAGAAACTACTGAATCAAATCGAGTAGATATGGAATCTAAGTCTGATCTGCTAAACCTTAATGAGTTAAGAAATGTTAAGAACGTAGATCTGATGAAGATGGCAAGAGAGCTTAAAATTGAAGACACCTCCCGGATGTCTAAGCAAGATCTGATCTATTCATTATTAAAAGCTCAAAGTGAAAAAGAAGGAACAATTATTGCGGAAGGTGTTTTAGAGATTCTTTCTGAAGGATATGGGTTCCTTAGGTCTCCTAAGTACAGCTATCTGCCTGGCCCGGACGACATCTATGTATCAAAATCACAGATTAGATCATTCATTTTAAAAACAGGTGACACAGTTGGCGGTCAGGTAAGACTTCCAAGGGAAGGGGAAAAGAATTTAGCCCTTCTAAAGATAGAGATAGTCAACTACGAATCACCTGAATTCTGCAGGGAAAGAGCACCGTTTGAAAGCCTGGTACCCCTTCACCCTGATAGGAAAATTCTGCTTGAATATGATAAGAATGAATATTGCTCTAGAGTTTTAGACATGTTTGTTCCTATAGGAATGGGACAAAGGGCTTTGATAGTTGCACCCCCCCGAACCGGTAAAACGATCTTTTTACAGTTGGTTGCCAATGCAATAGCCAAAAACCATCCCGATATTGAATTAATCGTACTACTTATAGATGAACGTCCTGAAGAGGTTACAGACATGCAGAGATCCGTTACCGGAGAGGTAGTGAGTTCTACTTTTGACGAACCTGCACAGAGACATATTCAAGTAACAGACATGGTTTTGGAAAAAGCAAAGAGGTATGTGGAGCATGGTAAAAACGTAGTGATTTTACTTGACAGTTTAACAAGGCTCGCTCGTGCCAGTAATACGGTTACACCTGCAAGCGGAAGGGTGCTTTCAGGTGGTATGGAAGCCAATGCTCTTCAAAGACCAAAGAGGTTTTTCGGAGCAGCAAGAAATACAGAAGAAGGTGGAAGTTTGACTATAATCGCTACCGCTCTGATCGATACCGGAAGCAGAATGGATGAAGTTATTTTCGAAGAATTTAAAGGAACGGGAAACATGGAATTGTATTTAGACAGAAGACTGGCAGACAAGAGGGTTTTCCCGGCTATAGACCTTCAACGTTCCGGAACAAGAAAAGAAGAACTCTTACTAAAAGAAGATGTCCTAAAGAGAGTTTGGCTTCTTAGAAAAATATTGAGCCCGATGAATACTACCGAGGCTATGGAATTTTTGTTGGAAAAAATGAGTGGAACCAAATCCAATAAAGAATTTCTCAGCATGATGAACCAGTAGTTGCTCCCCCTTCTTTTTTTGAAAACTCCAATATGCCTCCTATAATTAATTTAATTAATACTTAAATCTCGTATACAAAATTCTTTTAAATGGATGATAAGGAACTTATTTCAAACTTAAATCAACATCCAATAATCTTTTTCGACGGTGTTTGCGGAATATGCAATAAATTTGTTGACATAATTTTAAAAGCTGATAAAAATGAAATTTTCTTCTTCGCTCCTATACAGGGAGAAACAGCAAAAAGGATATTACAACCCCTTCCATCTAAAGCCAGTGATTGGTCTATTATCTACGTTGATGAAAACGGTATATATCAGCAGTCAGATGCTTCTCTTCAGATATGCAGAAGAATGGGCGGATCATGGGAAATACTAGGTTGCATGCTACTTATACCAAGAATAATTAGAAATCCGGTATATAGATTAATTGCAAAAAATAGGTATAAGTTATTCGGAAAAAGAGACTCATGCCGTCTTCCCGGTGAAAAAGAGAAAGAGAGGTTTCTACCTTTGTAGGCACTAAATATATAACCTATTTTTTTTTATGTCAGTTTATATTACTGGGATATCAAAACCTCATCGATTCTGTATATATTTGGCTGTTCACCATTAATTCCAATATTTAAATAGGCATAAACATTGTTAGCCCTGAGATTAATCTGGTAGTACCAATATGTAGCGTTATTATAGTTATACCGGTTAAGAGTTATATTCTGTATTTCCCAATTTTGCTCACTGTCAATCCTTTTCATTAAACCTTTTGCAATTTGTATAATCTCAGATATCTGCATAGGGAATTCTGATTTCTCAATATTAAAATCGCTACTTGAATATAAATTCTTTATAGAAAGGCTAACCCTATAATTTTTATTGTTATAACGAAAGTTTGAACTTAGTTCCTGGGAAAATGCGAATCTACATGCAAATGCATTTGAAATCAACAAAATGGTTATTAGAAACGCTGATAAGATTTTCATAATGGTTATATTTACGAACAGATATAAAAAAAGTTTTAATTATTTTTTTCAATTCCCTGATTCTCCAGGTACAAACA
>JAZGCJ010000151.1:0-16591 GCA_036476895.1 Thermodesulfobacteriota bacterium | reverse complement strand
GCTCACTTGTAAGAGCCACATAAAGTCTAATGCTATCAGTTGGATGGTTGTCCCTCTTGATTAACTGTAAGCGTGAGCTGGGAATCGATTTCAGGATATTATTCAGGTGCTCTTTTACCTTTCCCGGGATTTTACTGTCTTCAAATGCATTGTATGTCCAATGCCCTCTGTACTCAAGTAAAAGCCACACATCAACTTTAGGTGCTGTGCCAAAGATGTTTTCATTTATATTCTGGGAATATTCACTACAGCAGCGATTGTAATTTTTATTGCTAACCAAGAATTTACTCCTTGTTCAATACGAGTAGTTAAAAGAGTCAAAAAATATTTACTATAATAGTGAGTATTTAGGTTGTTTTTAGTTTTGTTGGTTCCTATTAATTTAACTGGTAAGTTCCCTTAACATAACTATTCGTTGGATCTCATTTGTACCTTCGTAGATCTGAAGCAGCTTAGCATCGCGCATAAGTTTTTCTAATGGGTATTCCTGGCTATATCCATAGCCACCGTGTATTTGTACGGCCTCTGTCGATGCCCACATAGCGGTATCTGACGCAAATGTTTTTGCATAAGAAGTTTCAAGGGTATTTTTTTCTCCGATTGAGGCTTTCCAGGCAGTATTATATGTGAGCAATCTGGCGGCTTGTGTCCTCATACCCATATCTGCTATTTTAAAACCAACACCCTGGAAATTTTTAATTGGACTTCCGAATGCTACTCTCTCCTTTGAGTAGGCTATACATTCGTCTAAAGCACGCTGAGAAAGGCCCACTCCCTGTGCAGCTATTACCACCCTTGAGTTGTCAAAAACTTTCATTGCTAATTTAAATCCCTCACCTTCAATACCAAGCAGTGCTTCCTCGTCTAATTCGACATCAGTGAAAACCACCTCGCAGCAATCACAAGCTTTTTGTCCCATCTTCTTCAGTTTTTTTGAAACTACCACTCCTTCCAAATTGCTATCGACCAGAAAAGCACTTATCCCGTGTTTTCTAGCCTTATTATCCGTTTTTGCAAATACTACAAAAAACGATGCCTCCAGAGCATTTGATATCCAGGTTTTTTGCCCGTTTAAGATATATTTGCCGCCCTTTCTAACGGCAGTGGATTTCATAGCTCCAACGTCAGATCCTGCGTTTGGTTCTGTAACGCAGTATGAACCGTATCCTTCTGTCAGCATGCCTAAATATCTTTTCTTTTGAAGATCGCTACCAGCCAAAAGAATTGGCTCGGCAGCCAAACCGTTCATGACAATTCCGCTTGTGGCTATCCCTGTACAACCCCATGAAAATTCCTCCGTAACTATTACGGTTTCTAACAAGGAAAGACCAACTCCCCCGTATTTTTCCGGCAGCGATACATTTATCAGGCCAAGATCCCTGGCCTTTTTATTAATCTCAGTTGGAAATTCATCGTTCTGGTCATGGTATTCTGCAGCCGGAGCAATTTCGTTCCTAGCAAAATCCCTTGCTACTTGCCTTATCATCTCTTGTTCTTCTGTGAAATTAAAATCCATGGCTAATTATTAAACCTAAATTAAAGGCGACTTATTGATTCCAATCTTTAAAGCCCTGTTCTTATTTGACACTACCTTAAAACGATTGTCAATCCTCATGCAGCCAACCCAAAAAATTTTACCATCGGAAAGAAAAAGTGGAATTCTTTTTCTGTAAAACCTTGGAACTTTTTCATCGATAAAGAAATTTTTAACTTTTTTCTGAGAATCCATTCCCAGCGGATAGAATCTGTCCCCCGGTTCAAAACTCCTGACGACAATCGGAAATTTAACCATATCCTTATCAAAAAACTCTGTATTATTATCGTGTTTAAGCTCGTAATCTGTTTCCTCGATGTTAATCTCCAGACTCTCGGATAATTTCCACTGGCCCAATGTAGGAATTTCATAATTAAAATTAAAATTTTCTGAAATTTCATCGGTTATTGAAAATATGTCATAACCTTTAACAACAACCAGGGAATCCGGAATTGTTATCGTCCCGGATGCTTTTCCGGAATTAAGCATCTCATCAATAGAAAGTATATGCGAGGACGAAATATTTTTTAGATTACCCTTTAGTTTATTTATACCGACCCTTAATAAATTGAATCTGATTGCTTCCGGGAGTTTTAAATATAAATCCAGCTTTCCAACCATTCCTGTTTCTGACTCTTTAAATATATTCTTGAATTCCTCTTTGGCCTCATTCACTAAGTACTCCGACTCTGTTTTGTAGATATATGCATTTCTAGAAGCCATATCTTTGAAAGAGGGGTTATAGCTCTCAATCTCTGGCAGTAATTCATTCCTGATCTTATTTCTTAAAAAGATATTTTCCCTGTTGGTTGAATCGTCAACCCATTCTATACCTCTTGAATTTAGAAATTCCAAGATTATTTCTTTTTTTACTTCTATGAGCGGTCTGATAACATCACCCGATACAGGTTTAATTCCCGAAAGACCATGAATGCCGCTTCCCCTAATGAACCTCATCAATACCGTTTCGGCCTGATCGTCGAGATTATGGGCGGTCGCTATCTTGTCTGCATTATGCTTATTTTTGATCTCTGTAAGAAATCTGTACCGAAGCTCCCTTGCCGCTTCCTCAATAGAAAGCTTGTTATCTTTTTTAAATGAGATTGTGTCGACTTCGCTGTACTCAAAAGGAATACCCATATTTCTGGCAATTTCTTTTACAAACTCGAGATCCCTTCTGGCCTCTCTGCCTCGTAGGCCGTGATTGAGATGTGCTACGACTATTCTCAGCTTAAATTCTGTTAGTTCTGAAAATGAGTGCAACAGGGCAACTGAATCTGGTCCGCCCGAAACTCCAACAACAACGCTGTCATTGGGTTCAAGCATACTATATTTATTTATTGTTTTTCTTATTTGGATCAGCATCTTGTATCTTATTTGTTGCAAGACCCGCAGATACTATTAACCTAAAGGCATCTTCAACTGAGATTGACAGCTCGGTGACGTCTTCTTCAGGGAGCATAATATAATAACCGCTCGTGGGGTTAGGGGTTGTGGGTACAAAGATACTGAACAGTTTTCTTCCCGATTCGTTATGAAATTCGCCTTTTTCCAAAGTGGCAGTTATAAAACCAATCGAGTAAATACCTTTTCTAGGGTATTCAAACATTCCAACTCTCTTCAAACTTCTCATTTTCCCGCTTAAAAAAACTGCTTCAATTATTTGTTTGCTCGCGGTGTATATTGTTCTTGCAAGGGGGATTTTTGAGATCAGGGATTCTCCAAAGCCAAAGAGCTTCCTGCCAATAAAGTTTCGAGCTATTCCTCCAATGATCAATACTATTAAAACCGTTGCAATCAGTCCTATTGAAAATGTAATAAATTGAAATACAGCCGGATGGAATTGGGAAAATGGTTCTAGTATCTTTGCCGGTGCGGCACTGATTAGTGCTATTATCCACTTTGCGAGGCTATAAAGTATATATAAGGTTAAACCGAATGGAACAATAACAATCAAGCCCGCGAGAAAGTTTTGACGGAAAGAACTTGTGATACCTCTCATCAGCCACTATGCTTTTTATCAATGGAGTCACGAAGAAATCTGCTCGGTTTAAAAACAACCGCTTTTCTTGAGGCAATTTCAATTGTTTCTCCGGTTGAAGGATTCCTGCCTTTTCTAGCTTTCCTCTCTTGCACCCTAAAACTACCGAACCTTGGTAGTTTTATCCCTTCTCCCTTGCATAATTTCTCCTTCGATATATTAAAAAAGAATTCAACAATCTCGGATGATTCCCTTTTAGATAAACCTATTCTTGTATGTATTACATCTGCTAATTCTTTTTTGGTCATTATCTTCTCCCCCGTGTTTATATAGTACGTAATTCGGCACCCAAAGCCAATCCGAGTTTGTCCAGTGTCTTTTTTTGTATTTGATTGGCCTCTTCATCCGTCAGGGTTTTGTCCTGAGCCCTTAATATAATTTTTACTGAAATACTTTTTTTCCCCACTTCTAAATTCCCCCCATGGTACACATCGAATACATAGGCATTTTCTATAGTATCCAATTTTATTTTATTGATTTCCTCCAAAATTTCACTAACGGAAATGTCACGATTTACAACCAATGAAAGATCCCTTTCAATATAAGGGAATTTGGGTAAAGGTTTGAAATTAGTGTTAGATTTTGAGAAACTGTGTGATATCTTATCCAGATCTACTTCGAAAATATATACATTCTTGCCAATCTCCAGATTATCATTTAAATCGGGGTGGAGCTGACCGATACATCCTATAAGATCTTTATTTAGGGTAATATAGGCGGATTTGCCAGGATGGAGGAATTTGATTCCAGCAGACTGTTCAAAATCAAGAAAAGGAAATAAAGACAAGGATTCAAAAAATGTTTCGACAACATTTTTTAAGTCATAGAAATCAAATTCCTCTTTATCCCATAATTCCATCCCCCTCCTTCCGGTAACCGCAGCTGAAATATTCGTTAGTTCAGAAGGCAATTGTCCGGTTTTACCTACTGTGTATACTTTTCCGATCTCATATAACATAACATCGTTTTCTTGATGGTTTAGATTTAACTTGATATTCTTAAGCAAACTTGGAATTATAGATGTTCTCAGTGTGGTCCCGTCTTTGGTAATAGGATTTAAAATCTTTATTGAATCGTTGCTGCTAAATAGAGAAATAATGTCCGGGTCGTCGAAGCTGTAGTTAATTACCTCGAGAAAACCATTTGAAATTAAACACTCGGAAATCCTTGTTCTCACAACTTCTGAGCTGCTAGTTGAATTGGCGGATATTTCAATATTAGGAAGAGTCGGTCTTATATTTTCATAACCATATACTCTGGCAATTTCTTCAATCAAATCGATCTCTCTTTCTATATCAAACCTGAAGGTTGGTATTTTTAAGGTTAGACTATACGAATCAGACTTAATAACCATAAAGCCTAAACTTTCAAAAATTTTAATTGCTGAATCTGTTATTAACTCGGTACCCAAGATTGAATTAGTTCTGTTGATATTTATCTTTACTTCTTTTTGCTCTATCTTTTTGGGGTAAATGTCAATTTTGCCCTTTGCAACCGACCCGCCTGCCACTTCTCTAATAAGTTCGGATGCACGATCCAGTGCATTGACCACACCATTTGGATCCACCCCTCTTTCAAATCTGTATGATGATTCTGAAATAAGCCCTGTTTTCCTAGAGGCTTTTCTTACCCTTGAAGGATCGAAGAATGCACTTTCTAGTAAAATATTTTTTGTTAAATTGGACACTTCGGTACTGGAACCACCCATTACACCGGCGAGAGCAATTGGATTATCGCCATCACAGATTAACAGATCCTCGCTGGAAAGTTCCCTTTCAATGTTATCAAGTGTTACCAACTTTTCATTTTTGGCGGCAGATCTTACGACTATTCTCTTCTCTTGCAATAAATCGTAGTCGAATGCATGCAATGGTTGTCCAAGTTCAAGCATTATATAGTTGGTTACGTCCACGACGTTGTTAATAGGCCTTAATCCTGAGAGTTCCACCATTCTTTTTAACCAGTCGGGCGAGGGACCAATTTTAACATCCTTAATTACACGGCAGGAATACCTTGGGCAACCTTCGCTATCTTTGACCTCAACAGCGGCAAAATTGTCTACACTCTCTTCAGATTCGACTACATTGTGTGTTGGGTAGTTTACTTCCAGTCCCATTATTGCAGCAACTTCTCTTGCGACGCCGACAATGCTTAAACAGTCAGATCGATTAGGCGTTATACCGATTTCAAAAATAGCATCGTCTAAATTAAGTTCATCTACAATTGAATTACCCGGTTTTGCGGACGGGGGAAGAATGATGATTTCCTCATTTTGATCTCCCAAACCGATTTCGTCCTCTGCACACAACATTCCCTGTGAAGCCTCTCCCCTTATTTTAGATTTCTTGATTTCTAGGCCATCAATAAATTTAGGGCCAGGTGGCAATTTAGCTCCGATTTTGGCTAATACAACCTTATCTCCGGATTTCATATTTGTTGCACCGCACACGATGTTGTAATCTGACTCCCCATCTGTTACACGGCACAACGTGAGTTTGTCGGCATTCGGATGCATATTTATTTCCAAGATCTCCGCTACTACGACATTATTGAGATCTTGACCCATATATTCTATCTCTTCAACCTCTAGTCCGGTCATCGTTAGCTTTTCTGCAAGCTCGGCTGGAGGTATATCAAAATGTATATATTCCTTTAACCAGGAAAGTGGGAATTTCATGATCATAAACCAATAAAATTAAATAATTACATGTTCTTATGATGGGTGTCAATAGATTTCATGAGAGAAAATCAAAATAATTTTAAATCACATTTAAAAGTTTTTGATTATAAAAAGCATTGATTACTTAGCTAATAAGACTCCGGATGTGACGGCTAGAATAACAGCTGTAACTTCTCTGGGTCCAAGTCTCTCTCCCAAAAATAGATATGCCAGTATCACGGTCAAAGCAGGGTAAAGTGCTGTTAGTGTCACGGTAACGGAGAGTTTAGCATGTTGAAGGACAATTATAAACATAACGGTCCCTATTCCCCAGCATAGTCCCATCAGAAGACCGTGGGGGTTAAATGTGAAATCTGTAAAAATCTCTGACCTCTTAAAAAATATCACAGCGCTGAATACACAGAGAGTCCCGATTGCCTCAAAGAAATACACCCTGTAAGGCACAGAATCATTTATTGAGGCAATTTTCCCGAAGAAACTCCCGAGTGCAAAGAGCAAAACTGCAAGTAGTGCTATCCAATACCACTTCTCAACCATTTTTTATTTCTCCTTTAAGATATTGTAAAGAAATATCAAGATTCTAACATGAAGAACCGGATGGAAGTAATCAAAATGTTTGAAGATTAAGGCCATTCTGTTAAAATCATCCCATGGCAAAAATGAGAATAACAAAGGTTTATACAAAAACGGGAGATAAAGGTTCAACTTTATTAGTCGGAGGACAAAAGGTCAGCAAGGCGTCTGCAAGGGTTGAGTCATATGGCGATATCGATGAGCTTAATTCGGTATTGGGAATTGTGATAAAAGAAACCGAGGGCAGAGAAATTATAGATATTCTAACTGAGATACAAAACGATCTTTTTATAATGGGTGGAGATTTGGCGAGCACTAAAGATATTGAATTGCCAAGAGTGGACAAAACCATGGTGGAGAAACTGGAAAACATTATTGATAAATTCTTAGAGGAACTTGAGCCGTTGAAGGAATTTATTCTTCCCGGTGGAAGCAGAGGTGGGGCTTACCTTCATTTAGGCCGATCGGTCTCAAGAAGAGCTGAAAGGAGAGTGGTGTCACTAATGCAGGAAGAAAATATTGGTGAATATATACTTCCATATATAAATCGCCTTTCAGATCTTCTTTTCGTAATGGCTAGAATAGAAAACAAGAGGGGTAATTTTAAAGAGACCTTTGTAAGGTTCGATAGATAATGACAAACCGAACATGTATGTCTTGAATCCTGATATAGAAAACTATATAAACAACCTTTATCCATCTGACGACCCAATACTGGATGAGATGGAAAAACTTGCGGAAGAACTGGAATTCCCCATAGTGGGCAGACTTACCGGTAGGCTCTTATACCAGATTGCAATGATGGTAAAACCTAAAAAAATACTCGAATTGGGTTCCGGCTTCGGATACTCTGCGTATTGGTTTTCAAAATCCATAATTCCAACAAGAACTGACGACGGTATATCATTAAGCATAAAACTTTAATACAACTAAAATGGAAAAAGCTATTAAAAGCAAAAACTTCAAATCTGCAACCGAAGAATCGATTAAGAAAAAATTTCTTTTAAATCAAAAGAAATTAAAGGATTTGCACTATAATAAGTCTAAAAAAAATAAAGCAACATCCGGTATCTTATGGGCCAAAAGAAGAACGGGGATTGTTGACGATCTAATACGTGATGTTGTTAATGCAAGCGGACTTAAGGAATTAAAGGGAATTTCGATAGTTGCCCTCGGGGGTTATGGTAGAGGTGAGCTATGTCCTTATTCTGACATTGACCTTTTGTTTCTCTATGAACCCAGGAAAAAATCTGTTGCCCAGCAAGCAACCAGGAATTTACTTTACTTTCTTTGGGATCTCAAGCTGGATGTCGGACACTCGATCAGGACTGTACAAGAGTGTATAGAACTATCAAAAGAAGAAAATGAAGGCACGACAATTTTAACTTCCCTATTAGATGCTCGTTTAATATTGGGCGATCAAAATGTTTTCGACAAACTTAACAATAAACTGTTTAATGAGTTACTTCCCTCCATATCGGAAAGCTTTATTGATCGAAAGATACAAGAATATGAAAATAGGGTTAAAAGGTTTGGAAGATCAATCTATATACTCGAGCCAAACGTAAAAGAGGGTGTCGGAGGACTTAGAGACATAAATAATGCTCTTTGGATAGCTCAAGCAAAATACAAGGTAAAAACATTTTCAGAGCTGCTAGAAAAAGGAGTATTGTTTCCAAACGAGTTAAGCAACTTTGAAAAATGCCTGAACTTCCTTTTACTGATTAGATCTGAATTACATTATCTGGCTGAAATGGGGGAGGATAGATTGAGCTTCCAGTACCAGGAGCAAATAGCTAAATTCTTCGGATTCAAGGATGCAGAGCTGCCCGCTGTAGAAAGATTTATGAGAATCTATTACCTGAGGTGTAACATCGTCAAGGAACAGTGCAGACGGCTTGTTCAAAGAACTACCAGAAAGTATAAATTCAAATCTAAACCGTCAAAGGTATCCAAGGTAGATGACATTTTTATCATACGGGATGGGATGCTTTCTATATCAAATAGAAATTCATTTCTTGAACACCCCGGCAATCTTATGAAGGCATTTGAGTATAGCGACAAATACAACATTAAAATGAATGATTACCTGAATGATTTGGTTCATTGGAACGTAAATGTTGCCACTATTGATGATACTGTAAGGAGAAATAGAGAGGTTAACGCATCTTTCATTAGAATTCTGCAAAGAGGACATAACGTGGCAGATACACTGTACGAAATGAAGCGGTTACGTCTTTTGGGCAATTATATTCCCGAATTTGGGAAAATAATATGCATGGTTCAGTACGATGCATATCATGTGTATACGGTTGATATACACTCGATTTTTATGGTTAAGGAAATTGAAAATCTGATTAATAACAACTACGAAGATGAATTTCCCTTTTTAACCAAACTTTCCGAAAGCGTGTCGAGACGACATATTCTCTATCTGGCTTGTTTATTTCACGACATGGGCAAGGGAGAAGGAAGGAATCATGCACAAAAGGGTGCTGCTTTAATACCAAGAATTTCAAAGCGTATGGGTCTTACACGTGAAGAAGGGGAGATACTGGAGTTTTTGGTAAAACATCACCTTATTATGCCTCATTTCTCTCAAAGAAGGGATATACATGACTTCAACCTTATTATGAGATTTGCGAAATCCGTTAAAACTCTGGAAATATTGACCATGATGTATTTACTCACATTTGCAGATATCAGATCGGTGGGGCCGGAGGTCTGGACTAACTGGAAGGGAATGTTGCTTAAAGAACTGTATCTAAAAACCGCCAAAGTGTTGGAGAAGGTGGAATTCAGGAAAGAAGAACCCAAAGAAAGGGCTGAAAAATTTTCTAAGCAAGTTGTTAAGATTCTCAAAGATGAGTTAAGCGAAGGGAAAATTAACAAAATACTGGGCAAAATGCCGTATTCTTATTATGCTGGTTTCTCCCCTCAAAAAATAGCATACCATTTGCAACTTATTCAAAGGGCAAAAAAGGGTGTAAGCACGGATATACTTTTTTATCCAAATGAGGGATACGACGAATTCACATTCTGGGGTTACGACAAAAAAGGAATATTTTCAGAATTATGTGGTGTGATCAGGGCAAGCGGTATAAACATATTGGGTGCGAGAATAGTAACAACCGAAGACGGGAGAATTCTTGATATTTTTTATGTAAACAGATTGTCAAAATCTACTAATGAAGAGAAAAAAATATGGGACAAGGTGAATGAAAATCTTTATAAAGTATTGAGTGGTAAGGTAAAAATAGAAGTGCTTGTTCAAAAAAGAAAGATGCAAAAATCAATTTACCAAAAAAGCATTCCGAAATACCCGACACGTATAGAAATAGATAACGAATCCTCAAACACATCTACAATTATTGACGTTTATACACACGACAGGCCTGGGCTGTTATTTGATATAACCAGTACCCTAACGGGTTTGGGACTCTCTATTGAATATGCAAAGATTTCTACAAAAGTTGATCAAGTAGTTGATGCCTTTTATGTGCAAAAACTTGATGGGGGAAAAGTACTGGACCCGGATTTTTTAAATAAAATAAAAGATGACCTCTATATAAAAATAGAATCTTAAATACTTATAACCTCTTCAAGCTTATTAAGATATTTAATGGTTAACTTAAAAGATCTACAAAGCAGTACCATTGTCCGTACGGATTTTTTAATCATAGGCAGCGGACTAGCAGGGTTGTATTCCGCTCTTTATGCTTCTAATTTCGGTTCAGTTTCACTCCTAACAAAGTCAACACTTGTTGAAAGTAATTCCTACTGGGCTCAGGGGGGAATAGCAGCAGCGCTCGATTCGGATGACTCACCCTACCACCACTTGGAAGATACAATAGAAGCGGGAAGAGGTTTGTCTAACAAAAAAGCGGTGGAAATATTGGTTGGGGAGGGTAAAAAAAGAGTTGAAGAACTTATCGAGATGGGAATGGAGTTTGACAGGGGTACGACAGGTTTTGATTTGGGTCTTGAAGGGGGACATCGAAAAAGAAGGGTGTTGCACGCCGGAGGGAATGCGACCGGAAGGGAAATCTTAAATTTCATAATTAAACGGGTAAAAGAAATTGACAACATTAAATTGTATGAGAATACAGATGCTTTGCAGCTAATAAGCAACGGAAATATGTGTGCTGGGGCAATTGCGATTAAAGACAATGCTGAAATCATAGAATTTTTTTCAAAAGCTACGGTACTGGCAACCGGTGGTGCCTGTGCACTATATCAGAAAACCACTAATCCTAAAGGTAGTGTGGGTGATGGAATATCATTGGCATACGAGTCTGGTGCCGATTTAATGGATATGGAGTTTGCCCAGTTTCACCCGACAGTCTTCCATGGCAAACATGGATACAGCTTCCTGATTAGCGAGGCTTTAAGGGGAGAAGGTGCTATATTGTACAATTCAAACGGCTATAGGTTCATGAGGGGATATCATGAGTTAGAGGAACTTGCACCCAGGGATATTGTGACCAAGGCAATACTCAATGAGATCAATAAAACCGGAGAGGATTATGTTTTCCTGTCATTAGAAGGTTTAAGTGAGACCATAATTAAAACGAGGTTTTCAAATATATACAATGCTTGTCTCAAACATGGTATTGATATAACAAAAGAAGAAATCCCGGTTTCACCGGCAGCCCATTACACAATTGGCGGTGTTAAAACCGGCTTAATGGGAGAAACGAATATCGGATCTCTTTACGCAGTTGGTGAGGTGTCTTGTACGGGTGTTCATGGTGCAAATAGGCTTGCCAGTAATTCTCTTTTGGAATGCATAGTGTTTGCTAAAAGGGCTATCGACGGTGCTTGTGCAGAATCAACTTCGGATATAGGTCCATTTAAATATGATGGCTACGAAATTATTTCCAAACACCTGGGTGATGATGCAGAAGGTATAATGAATGAAAAAATAAAAGATATTTCATCTTCAATAAATAAAGACCTTGGCATAGTTAGAAACGAGAAAGGATTGGAATCAGTATTAAATTTTTTAAATAACATGAAGTCCGGATTGAACAATAGTAAATTAATCAATATCTTAGATATTTGTATAATAATGGCAAAAGCTGCTTTACTTAGAAAAGAAACAAGGGGTTCGCATATCAGAGAAGACTATCCCAATAAAAATGAAAGATATAAAATTCATTTTGTTTGGAATAAAAATGCCGGTTTAAGGGAAATGTCTACCTGAGTTTAATAACTCCAACCAAATTAGGTTACACTAAATTGGTTATGCAGAATACAGAACTGGATTTCACTGAAATAGATAAAATAATTACTAATGCACTGAGGGAAGATATCGGAACAGGGGATATAACAACCAACGCACTTATTAATGAGAATGATAGTTGTAAAGCAATGATTTTGGCCAAGGATGATGCGGTTATTGCCGGCCTGCCAATCGCAAATAGGGTGTTCAGCATATTCGATGATAAGATATGTTTTACAATCAAAGTTAATGACGGAGAAATTGTTCAGAGAAACCAGACAGTCGCTGAGATAATAGGAAATGCCAGAACCATTTTAACATGTGAACGCTTAGCTCTTAATTTTCTTCAACGTTTATCGGGAATAGCAACGTATACACATAGGTTTTTAAAAGAAGTTCAAAAATATAATGTTAAGATACTCGATACCAGAAAAACTGTTCCGGGTTTGAGATTGCTTGACAAATATGCTGTTAAAATGGGCGGAGGAACCAACCACCGGTTTGGATTATTCGACGGCGTGCTTATAAAGGAAAATCATATAAAATGTGTAGGAGATGTTGTTACTGCTATAGAAAAAGCGAAAAAAGAAAATATGGATAATTTTAAAGTTGAGGTTGAGGTCTCAACATTAAATGAGGTGGGGGATGCGCTAAGGTCCGGCGCGGACATTATTATGTTGGACAATATGAGTGTTGAGGAAATGTCTGAGGCTGTAAATATTGTGGGTGGCAAGGCAAAACTGGAAGCTTCGGGCTGTGTTAATTTAGACAGCGTGGAATCTATAGCAAAAACCGGGGTCGACTATATATCAATTGGCTCATTAACTCATTCACCACCATCTGTAGACATAAGCCTATATCTGGTATAATTTACTGTTTAAACAATTACAAATTGTTTTCATGATAAAAGATGAAAGATTTGAATGAAATCAGAGATGAAATTAAAAGATTAAAGGCCGATAAAAATGCTGTGATAATTGCGCATAACTATCAAGTTCCGGAAGTACAGGATATCTCAGATTTTATTGGTGACTCACTTGCCCTGTCACAAAAAGCTGCCGAAACGGATGCTGATATTATTGTCTTTTGCGGTGTTCACTTTATGGCTGAAACGGCCTCCATTATCTCCCCTGAAAAGAAGGTGCTAATACCAGACTTGGAAGCAGGTTGCTCCCTTGCGGACACTATAAATGCAGATCAACTTAGGAAATGGAAAGAAGAGTATCCCGGTGCTGTGGTTGTTTCATACGTTAATACAACGGCCGAAGTTAAAGCCGAGAGCGACTATTGCTGCACATCTGCCAACGCCGTTAATGTAGTAAAATCAATACCGGAAGATAAAGAAATACTGTTTCTTCCGGATATGTTTCTTGCAGCATACGTTGCAAGGAAAACCGGCAGAAAGATTCAAATCTGGCCTGGGGAATGTCATGTACATGCCGGTATCAGGCCTAAGGACATTGTGGAAATTAGAGATAAGCACCCGGATGCGGAAATGATTATTCATCCGGAGTGCGGCTGCACCACTTCATTAATGTGCTATGCGGATGATACAACAAATGGCGATAACGGCATAAAAATTCTTTCAACAGGCGGCATGGTTAAGCGTGCATTGGAGTCTGACTCTGATAAATTCATTATAGGCACTGAAACGGGTTTGCTTTACAGACTTAGAAAGGAAAATCCCGGAAAGGAGTTTATTCCGGTAAAGGAAGATGCTGTCTGTGAGTTCATGAAAATGATCACACTCGAAAAGGTTTTGGAGTCTTTGAGAAATGAAGTTTACGAAGTAAAAGTTCCTGAAGATACTGCTATAAAAGCCAAGAAGGCAATTGACAGGATGCTCGAGATAACCCATTAAAAAAAGAATTTATAAAAACCCCGGCTAATAGCCACTTGCCAATCCCCCTGGTCTTCTGGGATCGGTACTACCATAAAAATAGTCTCCAATTTTCATTATGCTCTGGGCACTTCCGATCGTATTGCCTATCTTTACAGTGTGACCTTTATCCTCAAGAATCCATATGGTGTCTTTATTCAAACCCTCCTCGACGTCTACTTCATCCGGCAGCCATTGATGATGGATTCTAACGGCGTTTGTAGCTTCAGCTATATTCATTTCAAAATCTATTACGTTTAATATCACCTGCAGCACGGTGTTTATAATTTTTCCCCCGCCGGGACTGCCCGTTGCCATAAAGGGATTTCCATCTTTTAAAACAATCGTCGGTGTCATTGAGCTTAGCATCCTTTTCCCGGGTTCAATCGAATTAAGTTCGCCTCCTACCAAGCCATATGCGTTGGGTACTCCCGGCTTAGCGGAGAAATCATCCATTTCATTATTTAAAATTATCCCCGTCCCGCTTGCGGTGATCTTTGAACCATAGGGGAAGTTCAAGGTATAAGTGTTGGACACAACATTTCCATATTTGTCCATTACGGTGAAATGAGTTGTGTCTTTGCCGCCATTTACCAAAGGGTTGCCAGGTTTAATATTTTGAGCTGGAGTTGAGATATCACGGTTGATTTTTTTCACCAATTCTTCAGCATAATATTCAGATAACAGTTCCTCTACTTTTAATTCAGTGAAATCAGGATCGCCAAGGTGCTCGGATCTGTCGGCAAAAGCAAGCTTCATACTTTCAACCAACAGGTGAATTGTTCCAGCGGTGTTGTGGCCTGATTTTTTAAGAGGGAATGTTTCCAGGATATTCAGCATCTGAATGACGAGCACACCACCCGAACTTGGTGGCGGCATTGAATATACTTCATAACCCCTGTAATTTCCCTTAACCGGCTTTCTAAAAACAGGTTTATAATTAGCGAGATCCTCCTTAGTAATGATTCCTCCACCTTTTTTGATTGAGGATACCAACCTATCCGCTATAGCACCGTTATAAAAGGCATCAGGTCCATGATCTGCTATCTGTTTCAAACTCCATGCGAGGTCCTTCTGTTTAAGGATTTCCCCTGCTTCATATGGGTCGCCATTTTCCTTATAGAAGATCTTCATACTTTCCGGTGAGGATTTCATTCTATCTCTTGCTTCAATCAGCGACCTTCTTAACTCCGGATAAACAGGAAATCCCTTCTCGGCCAATTCAATCGCCGGTCTAAGTGCCCTTTTTAGGGGGATCGTTCCGTACTTTTCAAGTGCAGCGGCTAGACCTGCCACAGTTCCGGGAACTCCTATTGATAGATAGCTGTATCTTGTTTTTTCATTATCTACGTTCCCATACTTATCCAGAAACATGTCCCTATGTGCTGCTAGCGGTGCTTTCTCTCTGTAATCAATTGAATTCACCTCTTTTTTATCCGCGTGATAGATGAGCATGAATCCCCCGCCTCCCAAATTTCCGGCCCTTGGAAAAGTTGCAGCTAATGTAAAACCGACGGTAACTGCCGCATCTATTGCATTACCTCCCTCCATGAGAACCTGAAGTCCTGCCTCGGTTGCTGTTTTATTTTCGGAGACGACCATACCATTTTTAGCTACTACCGGGTGGAACCTTGCCCTGGGGCTGTAAATAGGAAGGTCATTACCAAATGAACTTTGTAAGAGTGTGAGATAAATGATAAGGATCGGTAAAAATCTGGTTAATATCATTGTATTCATATAATTGGCTTATTAAGTGAGAGCTAATATTTTAAACCATAATATAGGATATTAGCATAAAAATCTTGCTTTATGACTATATGCCGTTCTGATTATGATGTTACTACATATAGGGACAGTCCCTATATAATTGTGTATCAAAGTAAATTAAAATTTGTTAAAATGTATACTTAATCAATTACTGGAGGCGTATATATGTCAGAGAAAGAAAAAAAAATGGAAGAGGAATGGAAAGAGAAGCTAACGGATGAACAGTACATGGTAACCCGTAGAAAAGGTACTGAAAGAGCATTTGCCGGGAAATATCATGATCACAAGGGCAAAGGTATATATCACTGTGTTTGCTGCGGGGAGGAATTGTTTCACTCGGACACAAAATTTGATTCCGGTACGGGATGGCCGAGCTTTTATAAACCCCATAAAGAAGAACATATTAAAGAGGAAACCGATAACAATTACGGGATGGTCAGAACAGAAGTTATGTGCAAGAAATGTGATGCACACTTGGGGCATGTATTCCCGGATGGCCCGAACCCTACCGGTTTAAGGTACTGCATAAACTCTGCTTCTCTGGATTTTAAAGATGAGGGGAAAGAGTAATCATCCATCAGTTTAAGTCTGAATCGATTTTGTTCACATTTTTACCGGTCAAATAAATCTTAAAGTTTGTTGTTTCTTATTTAGAAGATTGTGTAACCTTCGGGTCCGACAGATCACCCTTTATGGTGAAGGGGATGGATAGGAGATGCCCTCCCCGAATCCTCTTCACAAGCGGAATTTTCTTTACTAAGCTGTCGAGGACTTTTAACTATGAATTGTTGAATAGTGACAATTGTAGGAAATTTTATGTAAGTGCCGAATTGAAGAATAGAGCTGAATATATCAATTGGATAGCACGATACCAGATTAGTTATACAGGAGTA
>JAZGCJ010000150.1:0-5335 GCA_036476895.1 Thermodesulfobacteriota bacterium | reverse complement strand
AATAAACAGCTAAAACTTGGCTGTTTATTTATTTCTAAAGTATAGTGAGTTGCAGGGTGGGGTAAATTTTGTTAGACTCATCTTATGATTATAGATACTCACACACATATTTTTGGAGAAGATACATATAAAACATATTTTGCTAAAACAAAAGACAAAGTAGCTAAAGTATTAACTATTTATTACAAGACTACTGTTGATGAGGAGGAAGGGATAATGAAAGTTGACCTGGAAGATTTAATTAATTTTGCTAAAAGCAAAGACAACCTAATATACAATAGGGAGTATTGATGTAGATGATGATATGAATAAACAATTGGAATCTCTTCAAAAATTGTTTGAAGAGGAGATTATATTTGGAATAAAACTATATCCAGGTTATCAACGTTCCATCCTTCTGATGATAAGGTGTATCCTATGGCAGAGTTATGCCAGAAATATAATAAACCACTCGTTTTCCATTCAGGCGATGTGTATGACTTTGAGAGGAAGGCGGCATTGAAGTATTCTCATCCAATTCATATAGATGATCTTGCTGTTAAATTTCCTAAATGTAAAATAGTTATTGCTCATTTTGGTTTTCCATATCACATAGAAGCAGCAAATATTGTAAGTAAAAATGAAAATGTATATACAGAAATATCGGGAACAATAGATAAACCAGATTCTAATAAGGAGTCAGAAAATCTTTTAAATCAATACGCCAAAGATTTACAAAGAGTTTTTTCTTACTTTCCTGAGGTTAAAGCAAAAACGATGTTTGGAACAGATTATGGAGGGGAACATACGCCACTTAATCAAGTAGAGCCCTATATAGAATTAGTGGAACGAGTTTTTCTTAAAAGTGAACAAGAAAATGTATTTCATAAATTGGCAGAAGATTTATTTTTTAAATAATATTTAATAATTGCTTCATCTGCTATAAAGATATACTTGGTCTCTTAAAGAACTTTTAACTTATAGAATTTATATCAACTAAATAAAGGGTCACTACCTGATTTCGCTGTGTTAAATAAATAACCATATAAAATAACTATTTATCGGTTATCGTTACAGATACAGGAATATTAATAATCGGTTGTATTTTACTATTGGTATATACCTTTATTACACCATTTATTTCTCCAACAGGTGTATCTTTTCTTACTTTAGTAAGAATTCTAAGACGTACCTTTTTCCCCCCAACAATTTTCTTTTGAGGAAAGTCTGTGGAGACCTCCCAAAAGTCTGAATGTAGGATCTCGTGTTCTTCTTCACCAATATCCTTTTGAGGTTCTGTTATGATTTCTGAAACTAAAAATTCAGGTTGAACTTCAATCTTTTCAACTTCGATCTTTTCCTTTAGTAAGGTAAGAAATATCGATTTTACACATTCACTACCTTTTTTGATAACACCAAAATATATATGCGTTGGGTATAACTGAATATCTCCCAGTACTTCTCCAGAAAAAGAAATTGCTACCCGCCTTTGTCTTTCGCTATTGGTAAGTATGTAGATATTACCCGTCAATACCCCAATCATTGTATCTTCTTTTAATGTGGCTTCAACAATATATTTATTCTCCAATTCATCTTTTCTGTACTTAATACTAACGACGGGGTTAGATGATATCACATCTTTTATTTCTAAATCAAATCCGGGACGTGGCTGGATATCCACTTCCACCTGTGCTTTTTCACCCTTGGAAACATATCCAAATCTTATCTGCTTTGGATTTATTTTAATATCTTCTATTATCTCTCCTGACAGCTTAAGAGCATAAACGGGGTTATCTGGATCATTTGAATATACACTTATACTTTCGGTTATGTGACCTGTATTTAGACCACTTCTAAGGATTGTAACAATAATTCCGGTCATTCCTGGAGGTACATTCCGGGTACTTGTTTCTGCTACAATACAACCACACGAAGCCTTTATCTTCTCTATTTTTAGCTCTTTTGTCCCATGGTTTTGAAACACAAAGACATGTTCTACATCTTCATTCTTGTACACTTTGCCAAAATTGTAGATTGGTTCTTCAAAAAAGATGTCAGGTTGATCTTCTACCAGCGATCTTGTATTCTTGACTTTCGTTACAATTGTATCAACGTATTCACCATCAATACTATTCAAACTTGAAGCCTTTTGTATTAATGGGTAGAAGGGTTTTAAATTGCCAGGAAATGCCCAGCTAGAAAGAAACGTACTACATACCACCACTTGCAAAATAACAGATATCTTCATTATTATATATATGTAAATTCTTCTAGTTAACTGATAGCGGCTGAACCTTCTTCACCAGTTCTAATGCGGATAATACCGTGCGCATCATAGATGGATATCTTACCATCACCAAAAGCACCCGTTTTAGCTGATTTAAGAATCGCATTCACAATCTTGTCAACTTCCTCTTTTTCCGCAATGATTTCAATCTTCGTCTTTGGAAGGAGGTCTATTTTATACTTTTCTCCTCGCCATTGTTGTGTAATACCTTTTTGTATTCCATGACCATCTATCTGAGTCACCATAATGCCGGGATACCCTACTTTTGTTAAGGCATTTTTCACAAATTGAAGCCTTTCTGGGCGGATGACGGCTTCAATCTTTTGAATTTCAGAGACTCCTTTTGGGAAGGCCTTGACACGTTTAAGTAATTCTTCTTCTGGAATCTCAGCCGCCTCCGCCTTTACCTTCGATATGGAACTAAATATATCAGTCACTCGTTTCATTACAAAATCAGGATATGCAACATTGCTATGTTCTCCGGCATCGAGGCCTTCTAACTCTTCACAGATATCCACCCGAATTCCTATCGTGTATTTCAGCATTAGCCAGAAAATGCCAGATAATGAAAAAGCAAATAAGGCAACAGTCCACACACCCAAAAACTGCACGCCTAGCAAAGAACCTCCTCCTCCAAAAAACAACCCATTTACAACACGTCCGGGTAAATAGTGCTCCTGTGCAAATAGCCCAACACATAAGGTACCAAAGACGCCGTTAACCAGATGTACTGATAAAGCACCCACAGGGTCATCTATCTTTATTCGATCAAAGAACATGACGGATGCCACAGCTAACCATCCTGCAACAAACCCTATAGCAGCAGCGCTGGCGACATTCACAACGGCACATCCTGCTGTTATAGCAACAAGCCCGCCTAGACAGCCGTTAATTACCATTCCGAGACCGGGTCTTTTGAAAATAACCCAGGAAGCAATTGTGGAGCCTAAAATGGCTGTACATGCTGCCATATTCGTCGTAAGCGCTACATGAGTAATTAAACCTGGATTAGCACCCATTGTGCTTCCGACATTAAAACCAAACCAACCGATCCACAAGGCAAATGCACCAATTAAGGCTAAAGGCATGTTGTGTCCAGGAATTGTCGAAATGGAAAGGCCAGGTCTGTATTTATCAATACGAGACCCTAAAAGTAAAACGCCTGATAGTGCAGCCCATCCTCCAACTGAATGAACAACTGTCGATCCAGCAAAATCAAACATCCCTTTTGCATACAACCACCCATGACCCCAAATCCAATGTCCAGCAACTGGATATACGAAGGCAACCATTAAAAATGAAAATATTATAAACGCAATGTATTTAATACGCTCCGCAACAATACCGGACACGATAGTCGCAGCAACCATTGCAAAAGCCATCTGAAAGAAATATTTCCCTTCTAAAGGAATGCCAACCCAGCTAAGTGCCGAATATACTCCCTTATAGGCATCTCCAGTTGACGGACTATTGTCCATCCCGCCCAGAAACGTAATTCCTTTTAATCCAAATATTGGATTGCCATCACCAAACATAAGTCCGAAACCGAATACCCAAAATGCCATCATCGTTGTAGCAACAACTATAAAGTTCTTTGAAAGAACATTCACACAATTCTTGGCACGAGTAAAACCAGTTTCTATACAAGCAAAACCCAAGACCATAAAGAAAATAAGTATGGCCGCAGCAACCATAAGTAAGGTATCCATAACAATTTGTGAATCCATAATATAATTCTCCTTAATGAAATTCAATATCTTAAAAACATGACTATTTTATTTACTTATTATACCTATCATAAAGATAAAGAAATATAAGTATATAGATTTTACAATGCACGAAAAACGCCCAATAACCCATCATACAATGGGATTGCTGGAATCCCAAGCAAGTTTTCCTGGAGACCGCAAATGTTATAAATATCTGGTAAGGGACGTGATTTCCAACTTGATTTTTGTGTAATCAGTAATGCTGTATGACTGAATCTGGATTTGTTGTGATACGTGGCCTGTGGCAATACAAAACGTGTATGACTCAAGTCTCCGCAACAGCAGGTACCATATCTTAGTAAACTAACATGTTGTTGAGAAATCTGTTTGGGACGACCTTCCGGATTGCTAACGGTAATGCAACTTGTATCGACAAACTCCCTTTCTCTCGGTGTCCTTCCAAGCTTGGCTTCTCTCACAAAGTAAATGTAGCCGACAGCCGGACATCGTTCTGGCTGCCTGGAAAGCCCAAAAGTGATCTCTTGCATTTAGTTCACATCTACTGTTTCTAACGCCAAAGATTTCGTAACAGGAACCCTTCACGGCCTTGTTGATAAGCATAGTCAGCGCTATCTGGATGAATTCTGTTACCGATTCAATCTTAGGCACTGAGAGGCGATATTATTTTGCTTCCTTAACTTAGTGCTCTATTTCATAATTACGGTGACGTATTCAATGCCAAATCGACACCTGTCATTGCGAGGCGTTAGCCCGAAGTGGCTTGCAATAGCATACCATCCTGAGCGAAGCAAAGGACCTTGCTGCACAATTTATGAGACCCCTCGATTCTCTCGAGACGATGCTATGCATCGGATTGCTTTGCTCACTTTGTTTGCTCGCAATGGCATGCGAGTAAGTATGTCACCGTATTTATGAAACCGTGTACTTAGCCTGCGCCACACCACTTCTTCGTACTTTACCTTCGATGTATTATCCCGATAGCCATATAAAAAAACGTATGCCAACGGGGTGATAATTCTTATCACGCCCATCGGCTATACTGTTAAATGTTCTTTAATGGTTTCTATATCAATGTCTTTAGGATTCCCTCTTTCTATGACTTGACCTTTGGCAATAATGCAAAATTCATCGCCAATATCCCATGCAAACTCTAAGTATTGTTCCACCAATATAATAGCCACTCCAAACTCTTCTTTGATGCGATGAATCACGTCTTCGATCTCCATAATAATCGAAGGCTGAATCCCTTCAGTGGGTTCATCCAGGATTAAGAGCTTTGGATCCACTACCATTGCCCGTCCTAAAGCCAACATCTGTTGTTGCCCTCCGCTTAAGTCAC
>JAZGCJ010000015.1:0-2128 GCA_036476895.1 Thermodesulfobacteriota bacterium | reverse complement strand
GACATGTAGTAGGAGGAATCGGTCGTCGTTGGAAGAATGCAATCAATCACATTAAACATAGTCCATTAATAATTTCATCATTATTATGAATAGGCGTTCGATGCGTTTCAGGAAACTTTGCCCAAATCTTCCTCTTCGTCAAATTTGTTTCCTACAGCTAAAAATATTTAATTCAACCCCAACCCTAAATCTTTTTTTAACGCTTCCGGAATTGATTTTCGCAATTTTTTGGATGCCTGTTTAATCCTTTTCTATCAGAAAAGGATTTTAAAAAGATTAAAAATATAGAAAATCAATAATTTTGTCCCCAAATTATGTAGCATTTACAATAATGACTACAGGTCTTCTATTCTAATTACTTTGGATTCCGATTTGATTTTTGGTAGTCCATTAATTGTTTTCAATGCCTTCATAAGGTTTTTTTCAATGGATTCATGGGTAATAATAACAACGGGCACAACGCCCCCGTCCACTTTTCTGCCACTTTGAATAACAGATTCTATGCTTACGTCGTTGTTGCCTAAAATAGTGGTAATTTTACCAAGAACCCCGGGCCTGTCCTCCACATCGAAACGCAGGTAATACCTCTTGGTAGTTTTCTTCAACTCGATAAGTGGTAATTTAGATTTTTTTTCATAGAACTTCGGAACAATATTATAAGGCTTATCGGCTGCAATTGATCTTGCTATCTGGATAATATCACCCACTACGGCGCTTGCAGTCGGGAGCATGCCCGCACCCATCCCGTAAAGCATTGAAGGTCCGAGGGCATCTCCGATGAGGTAAATTGCATTAAATGCCCCTGAAACATCGGCGATCTGGGTCCCCTTTTTTACAAGTGCGGGATAGACCCCTGCTTCTAAACCACTTTTATGTCTTTTTGCAATTCCGAGCAGCTTGATTTTATAGCCCAGTTGATCAGCAAATTTGATATCGTCCCTGGTGATGTTGGTTATTCCCTCTACATGTATCTTCTCAAAGTCATAAAATAACCCAAAGAGAAGAAGGATGAGAATGGATAGCTTATGTGCTGCATCTGTTCCCTCAATGTCAAAGGTTGGATCTGCCTCTGCATATCCTTCGTCTTGGGCTTGTTTTAGCGCTTCTTCAAACTCTCTGTCTTCTTCTGACATTTTCGAGAGAATATAATTACACGTGCCATTCATTATTCCGTATATAGATTTAAAGTTGTTTGCAACGAAGCTTTCATTAATAGATTTTATTATGGGTATGCTTCCACCCACGCTGGCCTCGAAACCAACCGATACGTTGTTCTTCTCCGCTTCAGAGAATATTTCTCTTCCGAAGTGGGCTAAAAGAGCTTTATTGGCGGTAACAACATGTTTTTTATTCTTCAGGGAATCGATAATAAATTTCTTCGCAATCTTTGTTCCGCCCACTAACTCGATAATAATATCTATATCGTTGTCATTTATCAGGTCATATGCATCAGTGGTAAATAATTTTTTGTCTATCTTGACCGGTCTTTTCCTTGCGGGTTCTATGTCCGCTATTTTTTTCAGCTCGATCTTAATGCCGGTTCTCTTTTCTATGAGCTTGTTGTTAACTTTAATTATCCTATACACCCCGCTTCCAACAGTGCCTGCACCGATTAATCCTATCTTTACAGTAGGCATGGGTTTAACTCCTGAGTTTAATTATGATTAAGATTACAAAAAAACTGAATTATACATTATTTTATTTGACAATAAATGAAAGTGGACTTAAATTACTTTTCACACGGGGCCGTAGCTCAGCCGGGAGAGCGCATGAATGGCATTCATGAGGTCGAGGGTTCGATCCCCTTCGGCTCCACCAATAATTTCAGTAGGTTACGCATTTGCTTCATTTATCAATTTCTGCCTGGGTACGGTTTTGGGTTGTGTTTGCATCAAAATTCAATAAGTTTTCAACCGCATCTTTTAGAGAATTTTCGGGATGAGCGTACCTCATAGTAGTTTTCAAATCTGCATGTCCTAAAATACGTGATACTGCAACTATCGAAGCCCCAGTTTCTATCATTCGGGTTGCACATGAGTGACGCAAATCGTGGAACCTGAGCTTAGTAATACCCGCTCTCTTACAAGCGCCTGTATACGCTTGCTTAAGAGAGTCATGCCTTTTGTAT
>JAZGCJ010000149.1:0-4222 GCA_036476895.1 Thermodesulfobacteriota bacterium | reverse complement strand
CTGCAGGGAATTCGCGAGTTAAATAACCAAATCTTTGTAATTCATATTTCAAATAATTATTATATATCTCAATTTTAGTAAATATTATCCAAGCCAAACTTTTGGGAATAAAGTGAAGAACAGCTTTAATGATAAATATCTAATCGGTCTAATTATTTTGGGAGTCATTTTAGGAGGTCTTTCGGGATCATTGTTCCCGGAATTCGGAGTCAAAGTAAGCTTTTTAGGGAGACTCTTTCTTGACGCTCTAAAGATGATCGTACTTCCTTTGATTATTGTATCGATAACCTTGAGCATTATGAAGGTTGGCAATCTGGGGAGCTTAGGGCTAAAAACATTTGTCTACTATTTGGCTACAACCGCAATCTCGGTGTTCATTGGAATATTGGTTGTGACTATGGTGCATCCGGGTGAAGGAAACCTTGATCTCATTGGCAAGCTCCCAGAGATATTGAAAGGAAAGGAGGATATGAACCTGATCGATGTATTCCTAACAAAGCTCATATCACCAAACATCTTCGATGCCGCCGAGGAATATGACATTCTTCCTCTTATAGTAGTTGCTATATTGTTCGGTGCAGCATTCTCAAGCCTTGGAAAGAAAGGCAAATTAATGGAAGAAATATTTGAAATAACCGAACAGGCGATTATGAAAATTGTTTATTGGATTATCCTGTTCACCCCTATCGGACTCTTTGGATTAATCGCCGGCACAATCGGTAAAGCCGGTGGGGGTAGTGAAGTTTTTAAATTAATTATGGAAATAAGTAAATACTTCTTTAGTGTAGTATTGGGATTATTTATTCACGGTTTTATTGTACTGCCGATTATTCTTGTTATTTTTGCAAGGAAAAACCCATTCATCTACGTATCAAAATTAGGAAACGCCTTGATGACCGCTTTTGCCACTGCCTCTTCATCCGCAACCCTTCCCCTGACAATGAGAAGTGTAATTGAAAACGCAAAGGTCTCGCCAAGAGTTGGAAGATTTGTTCTTCCACTCGGGGCAACTGTAAATATGGATGGAACTGCTTTATACGAAGCGGTCGCAGTTATCTTCATCGCACAGAGCTATGGAATAGAACTTACTACCGCTCAGCTTATAATTGTTTTCATCACAGCAAGCCTGGCCGCAATCGGTGCCGCTGGTATTCCGCAGGCAGGCCTTGTAACAATGGTAATAGTACTTCAGGCTGTGGGCTTACCCCTTGAGGGAGTCGGGTTAATCCTTGCGGTTGACTGGCTTCTCGACAGATTCAGAACCACTGTTAATGTTTGGGGCGACTGTGTGGGCTCGGCAGTAATTGACCGTTTTGAATCTAATTCACCAGGTAGACCATTCGAATCGAGCATTAATTCATAGAGCAAATATAAACTTAAAGTAATCGCGATTGCCTTAGCAATTGTTTATAAAATTCAGTTAGTTACAATAAGTACTTAAAATGGAACATTTAAGTTTAAGCTATGAATTTTTAGGTAATAACCTTACCTACTGGATAATTGGTATAGTTGTTGCGATATCCTTATTAATAATTCTGAGGATCCTGAAAGGTTTACTTGTACACCACTTCAACATCCTTGCCCAGAAAACCGATACAGACATCGATGACCTGATAGTAGATCTACTAAACAAAACCAATTTCTTACTTCTGTTTATATTATCACTGTATGTAGGTTCGTACTTTTTAGCACTCCCGGAAAACATCGACAAAATAAAAACTGGTATGGCATTTGTTGTAATTCTGTTCCAAATCGCCATCTGGGGCAGTGGGATAATCAACTACCTTGTAAAAAAAACATTTGTTACAAAAGACACATTCCAAACCACCCTGACACAGACCCAAACCAGGGCAATCGGTTTTTTCGGAAAGTTTGTTCTTTGGTCGGCTCTTTTTATTATTGCGCTCCAGAATCTGGGTATTAATGTAACAAGCCTTATTGCTGGAGTTGGAATTGGTGGAATCGCCATTGCACTTGCGGTTCAAAACATACTGGGAGACCTGTTTGCATCCGTTTCAATAATGCTGGACAAGCCGTTTATCGTGGGAGATTTCATTATTGTTGATGAACACGCAGGAAGTGTTGAAAACATTGGCCTCAAAACAACACGCGTTCGAAGCCTGTCGGGGGAACAGCTTGTATTTTCCAATAACGATCTACTAAGCAGCAGGATAAAAAATTATAAACAGATGCAAGAAAGGCGTATCCTTTTCACTATCGGAGTAACATACGATACACCCAGTGAAAAGCTCGAATCCATTCCAATTATTATAAAAGAAATAATAGATAAGTTAGAGAAAACGAGATTCGACAGGGCCCATTTTAAAGAATTCGGAGACTTCTCACTAAACTTTGAGATTGTTTATTATATGCTGGTACCCACTTATATTGATTATGTGGATGCTCAACAGGCAATCAACCTGGAGCTATACAGGCGATTTGAAAAAGAGGAAATAGAATTCGCATACCCAACTCAGACTATACTCCTGGGAAGTAACGTGAAAAACGATAACATTCAAAAAAATGAAACTAATATTGACAATGAATTTGTTAGCAAAAACCTTAAAAAATAATATTTAATCAAATTAGTATTAATAGATGGCAAACTTGATCAAAAAACCATGGGCCGGAAGGTTCAAAAAGGAAACCCATAAAATTGCCGAAAAGTTTTCCGCATCTATAGGTTTTGACAAAAGGCTCTACCGTGAGGATATCGAGGGGAGCATCGCTCATGCCACTATGCTTGCGGAGAGCGGAATAATCAGCAAAAAAGAATCTCAGAAAATAATCAAAGGCCTTAAAGATATAGAAAAGGAGATTCAAGCCGGCAAATTCCCATTCAGAGAAGAGTATGAGGATATTCACCTGAACATTGAAAAACGACTAATTGAAAAAATTGGTGACGTAGGAGGCAAGCTGCACACAGCTCGAAGCCGAAACGATCAGGTAATACTCGATATGAGGCTCTTTCTCAGAAGGGAGATTAAAGAGATAATCTCTCTGTTGAATGACCTGCAATATAACTTTCTGGATCAGGCTGAGAAAAACCTGGACACAATAACACCTCTCTATACACACCTTCAGCGGGGGCAACCCATATTATTATCACACTATTTACTATCGTATATAGAGATGCTTAACCGTGATAAAGAAAGATTCCAGGAGTGTTTAAACAGGGTAAATATTATGCCGCTTGGCGTGGGTGCCGGTGCAGGAACAACTTTCCCCATTGACAGAAAGCACGTTGCTGAACTACTGGATTTCCCTGATATATCAAACAACAGTGTGGATACAGTCAGCGACAGGGATTTTATAATTGAGTTTGTTTCAAACTCCTCGATCCTTATGTCTCACCTGAGCAGACTGTGTGAAGATTTTGTAATCTGGTCTACAAAAGAATTCGACTTTATCGACCTCGGAGACGAGTTTACTACGGGCTCGAGCATAATGCCTCAAAAAAGGAATCCCGATATTGCAGAGTTAATCCGGGGAAAAACTGCAAGGGTATACGGAAGCCTGGTCTCCCTCCTAACCTTGATGAAGGGACTTCCGCTTTCCTACAATAGGGATATGCAGGAAGATAAAGAACCTATGTTCGATACCGTCGATACGGTAAAAGGGACGCTTAAGGTGTTAATCGAAATGTTGGCTAACCTGAGTTTCAAAAAGGGCAATATTGAAAAAGCGCTCAAAGACGGTTTTATAACTGCGACAGACATTGCCGATTATTTAACAAGAAATGGAATGCCTTTTAGGAAAGCACATGAAGTTACCGGAAAGATCGTTGCATATGCTGAAGACAAGGGCAGGGAATTGCTGCAGCTTAATCTGTCCGAACTGCAAATGTTCTCAACAAAGATCAAGGACGACATATACGAATTCATTACACTGGACGGCTCAGTTGAAAACAGAAAATCACACGGCGGCACATCGAAAATGAACGTTCAGGATATGATCAAAAAAATAAAGAGGGATTTATCAAACCTTAAATAACTATATTAAGTAAACCATCCTTCGAGTTCATCCAGTTGATTATATAATTCCCTATGCTAAATTAGGTTATTCCTAATTTTGGCCCCATCGTCTAGTCGGCCTAGGACGTAGCCCTCTCAAGGCTGAAACACGGGTTCGAATCCCGTTGGGGCTGCCAATGATTTCCTTAATAATATCAAACAGTTACTAATTTTCAGTAAAACACATTTTACACACATAATATTGAAAG
>JAZGCJ010000148.1:0-12763 GCA_036476895.1 Thermodesulfobacteriota bacterium | reverse complement strand
TTAGGATGCGGATGGCTAGGTCTGCCACTTGGAGAATACCTAAAGCAGAAATCTTATAAGATAAAGGGCAGCACTATTTCAATTGAAAAACTTGGGTTATTAAAGAAAAAAGGTATAGAGCCTTTTTTAATAAATCTAAATCCAACATTACATGGAAAGGACATAGATCAATTCTTTGAATCGGATATTTTAATAATCAACTTTCCGCCTGAAAGAAGAAACGATATCGTCGAATATCATCGTGCACAAATAGAGTCTCTTGCAAGTAAGATAACTACCTCAAATATAGATAAAGTTTTATTTATCAGTTCAACATCGGTCTATCCAAACGTTAATCGAGAAATTACAGAAGACGATATTTTAGAGCCAACAAAATTATCAGGCATAGCACTTTTAGGGGTTGAAACATTTTTAAGATCTTCAGGGAAATTCAAAACCACTATTTTGAGGTTTGGCGGATTAATCGGATACGACAGACTGCCGGCAAGGTTCCTTGCTGGGAAGAAAAATATAGAGCACGGGAATGCTCCGGTCAATCTAATCCATAGGAACGATTGTATTCTAATAATTGAAAAAATAATACAAAACGATGTATGGGGTTATATCTTTAATGCCTGTGCCGATAGCCATCCGACGAGAAAAGAGTTTTATGTAAATCAAGCATTAAAAGCAGGACTGGAGCCACCTGAATTTGTAAATACAAAGGACGTTCAATATAAAATTATTAGCAATAGAAAACTGAAAATGGAACTGAATTATAAATTCAAACACCCTGACCTGTTAAACATTTAAAAAATATTAATTGGGGAATTATATTTAGTTTGTTATAATTTGTAATGATTACGCAAAATAGTTTTATTATATTTATACGGAGAATATAGCAAAATCAAATTGATCCCTGTTCCCAATTTTTACCAATTTCCCAAACCATTTATAATAAAAATTTGTTTATAACAAACTTACCTGTTCGGGAGGAACGGTTAATTTATGCAGAATAGAATCCAAAATGGATCTACAAAGGAAATTAATTTTATCGACAATACCGTAACGAAACAACTATTTGGAGAACATAATAAAAACCTTTCAGAGATAGAAAGTTTGTTTGATATAAAGGTATATTCTAGGGGTAATAAACTAAATTTGCATGGCGAATCTACAAATGTTGATTCTGCTGAAAAGCTTCTAAAGGAAATATACAGGCTAATAGATAAAGGATATTCCCCCGACCCCGGCGATTTTGAGCTGGCGTCAAAGATTCTAAATGATAATAAAATCCCGCTGGAAGATATTTTCCTTGACACGGTTTGTATTTCAACGCGAAAGAAGCTTATATCTCCAAAAAGTATTAATCAAAAATTATATATAGAGGCTATGCGCAATCACGATATTGTTTTTGGTATCGGGCCCGCCGGTACGGGTAAAACATATCTTGCTATGGCAATCGCGGTATCCTCGCTGATAAACAAAGAAGTGAGCAGAATTATTCTAGTAAGACCAGCGGTAGAAGCCGGCGAAAAACTGGGTTTTCTACCAGGCGATCTCCTGCAGAAGATCGATCCATACTTGAGACCTCTATTCGATGCACTATACGATATGATGGATATTGAAAAAGCCTCGAGGTTAATCGAGAGAGGCACAATAGAAATTGTACCGCTGGCATACATGAGGGGCAGAACACTTAACGATGCGTTTGTGGTTCTTGATGAGGCACAAAACACCACAACTACACAGATGAAGATGTTTTTGACAAGGCTTGGATTCAGCTCTAGGGCAGTAATAACGGGAGACCTTACACAGGTTGATCTGCCTAAAGAACAGAAGTCCGGACTGGTTGAAGCAGAATCATTAATTAAAGAAATAGAAGAGATATCGTTTGTTTATTTTTCGAAAAAAGATGTTGTAAGACATCCACTAGTCAAGCAAATTATAGAAGCTTATGAAAAAATCTCTTAAAAATGTTAAATTACTTAATACGTTAAAAAAATATCGGAGATACATATGAAAAAAGATATTTGCAATGCACTCTTATTAAACTCCATGACTGTGATTGTATTAATTTCTCTCATTGGTTGTACAAGGGTTTGGATGGATCCGGATACTTCTGTTCCTGCTTCGAATCAGAGTATTGCAAATATCTTGGTCAATAAGGCAGCTTATGACAGCGCAGGTGTTGTAGTAGTGGGAAAGGTCTGGGATCTAAGAAAGGAAACAATGACAGATGAAGAAAATCGGGTAGAGCAAGAATATACAACATTTAAATTAGCTGATAGAAAAGGAAACTATCTTGATGTATACACACCTGGAAATTATGAACTATCAGAAGGTGATTTTGTGAGAGTAACCGGAATTTTTCAAATCGATTATAACGATGAACTAAGAGATTTTGAAAATGACATAACTGCTATTCGTATCGAGCCCTGGAAACCTACAGTCCTTTTCTGGCTTAGGGAATTTGAATTCGATTAAGTCTATACAGGAAATTCATTTAAATATATAAACTTTTCTCGTGATGCCCCGAGAGATACTAACCATATAGGCAACCCGATAATATCCTCGATTTTTTTTAGAAAGTTTCTTGCTTGGATAGGAAGCTCTGAATGGCTTTTGGCACCAGAAATATCCTTACACCAGCCATCGATTTCCTCGTATATCGGTTCACATTTGTTCAGAACCGAGATGTTTGATGGGAAATCGGTTAAAACTTCACCATCATACTTATATGCAACGCATATCTTTATTTTTTCAAAAGTTGAGAGTACATCCAGCTTTGTAAGGCTTATCATATCTATACCGTTGATCATGGCGGCGTATTTTAAAGAAACTGCATCTAACCATCCACACCTTCTTGATCTACCGGTCGTTGATCCATATTCATTCCCATTCTCCCTCAATTGATCCCCTAGAACACCTGATTCCTCTGAAGGAAACGGCCCACTGCCCACTCTTGTGGTATATGCTTTGGCGACACCTATAACATAATCAAACTTGGTTGGTGCCACTCCGGTACCTATTGATGCTCCGCCAGATACAGCACTGGAAGATGTTACGTATGGGTATGTTCCAAAATCTATATCTAATAGGGCACCCTGCGCTCCTTCAAAAAGTATGCTCTTTCCTTCTTTAATGTAACTGTTTATAAGAAATGTAACGTTACATATATAATCCGATAGTATCTCCCCGTATCTTAAATACTCATCGCGGATTTTATCGAGATCAATTGGAGCTTCGCTCAATACCTTGGTTAAGTACAGGTTTCTCTCGTAAAGCAGGTCCTCAAGCTTTGATGTAAATAAATCCCTATCCTTCAGATCTGAAAAAGTAATGCCTCTCCTTCCGACTTTATCCTCATAGGCAGGTCCGATTCCTCTCCCGGTAGTTCCGATTTTGTTTTTGCCCCTCAATTCTTCTCTTGCCACGTCCATCAGTTTATGATACGGCATAATTACATGAGCCCTATCGCTTATTTTGAAATTTGTACTATCTATTTTATATCCTGCATGAATTAAATTATTTATTTCTTCAATAAGTACTTTCGGATCCACAACTACCCCATTGCCAATAACAGAAACCTTTCCCTCCCTCAATATGCCTGAAGGTATATGGTGAAGAATAATGGTTTTCTCACCTATAACTATGGTATGACCAGCATTACTACCTCCCTGGTATCTCGCCACTATATCTACTTTTTCAGAAATCAGGTCAACAATCCGCCCTTTACCTTCATCTCCCCATTGGGCCCCTACAATAACAATATTAGGCAAAGCTAATCTCCTCCCCCTAAGAGCTCTTCTAAGTTGGAAAATTCTTTTTTCACCCCGCTTCGAGATTCTATCAACTTTAATTTTTTAGGAGTTTCTAAAAGAATTATCCCATAAGAATTCGATACCTTATTTTCTTTTATTCTTTGTTTTCTGAGTTTCGGTTCGGGGTTTAGATCCAGAATAACCTTAAAACCGCTTGATCTAAGCCACTCGGCTAATCCTATTGCCTCTTTTCTTAACCCAAGGGTTTTCGGAATTATTACAAAATGAACCTGAATATCTTCAACCCGTGTTTTTGTAATATTTAGAATAGATTCTATATCTACAGCAAAGCCGGTTGCGGGAGAATCGCATCCATAATTCATCATAAGCTCATCATATCTCCCTCCACGGATAAGCGAAGTAGGTACCGATCGAGATAAAATCTCAAACATTACACCGGTGTAATACTTGAACCCTCTCAACTCACTGAGATCTATATTAATCTCGCAGTTTAGTTTATAGTCTTCTATCACTGATAATATATTCTCCAGTTCAATCACATACTTGCGTATCGAAGATATAGCTTTAGCCTCTTTCAGTATTTCTTTATCGCCAAACAGATTGGGGAGACGTAATATTACTTTCTTTACGTTACGAGGTATATTTGAATTATCAATTGATTTAATTAAGGCTTCTTGATCCTTTTTTTTAAGTGCTTCTTCTATTTCGGCCCTAAATTTACCGGTTTTTGAAAGCAGGTATCTCAATAAACCACTGTGTGTAATATCAAGTATCAGATTTTTTATGCCTATTTTTGAAAGTGACTTTATGGATAATGCAATAATCTCAGCATCGGCCTCCGGATTTGAAAGACCGATCAACTCACATCCCACTTGGAAAATTTCCCTCTCTTTACCGCTTCCCTTTTCTTCGAATCTAACCACCCTGCCGTTATAACAGAGTCTTAGAGGTTCAATGTGATCTTTTAGCTGTGAAGAAACAATTCTGCCTATCTGGGGTGTTATATCAGGGCGTAGAGCAACAACATCTCCGGTGGAGGGATCGACGAACTTCATCATTTTATTTTTTAAGTCATCCTCCAGACCAACCGAGATTGAATCTATATATTCAAAGAATGGTGTTATTACCCTTTTATAACCCCATCGGGCAAATTCTTCCAGTAGTCCTTCTTCCAGCCTCTTAAGGACTTCAGCTTTCTCGGGTGTAAAATCCTTAACCCCTTGAGGTACGCTTAAGCGAGTTAACATTTAAAATTTTACCTGCGTTACAGATATAATATCTGGAAGCTTAGAAATTTCATCAATAGCTTCTTGAGAAACCGGTGAGTCAACATTCGTAAAAACTATCGCCCTTCCACCAATGCCTTCTCTCCCTAAATGCATAAGACCTATATTAACATTATGTTTGCCTAAAATTGAAGTCATAGACCCAATAAAGCCAGGCCTATCGTAGTTTTCACTTACTAAGAGAAAACCCTGAGGAATAACATCAATAGATACTCCATTTATATTAACAAACCTTGGTTCTTCCTTCCCAAAAATTGTACTTGATATTTCACAATCTCCTTCATCAGTAGATACTTTTAACGTAATTAAACTTGTATAATCCTGCGGTTCATTCGACCTCGATTCAACTATCTTAATTCCTCTTTCCTTGGCAATCACAGGTGCATTAACAGGACTGATAACCATATCCATTATTGGTGACAGTAATCCCTTTATCGCCGAAACGGTGATTGGAGCTATATCATAAAAAGACACCTCTCCGCTATAAGTTATATGAACCTCTTTTATGGCACCCTTACATAGCTGACCATGGAGACTGCCCAACTTCTCAGCAAGGTTTAGGTAAGGCCTCATTTTATTCAGCATCTCACCGCTTAGTGACGGCATATTGACGGCATTTCGAACTACGCCGTTTAATAAAAAATTAGAGACTTGCTCGGCAATTGCTACTCCAACCTTTGTTTGTGCTTCTTCTGTGGAAGCCCCTAAATGGGGTGTGAAAACTACGTTATCCTTAAGAGAGAATAGGGGATTTTCTTTATCAGGGGGTTCATTTTCGTATACATCCAGAGCGGCTCCCGCGATCTTTCCGGATTTTATCGCTTCAAATAAATCGGCCTCATTCGTAATTCCGCCCCTGGCACAATTAATAATGATCGCCCCATCTTTCATCTTGTTAATACTATTTTTATTAATAAGGTTCTTTGTTTCTTTGTTTAATGGTGTATGTACTGTTATAATATCCGAATTTTTCAGAAGTTCATCTAATGTAACTGAACTAACACCGATCTTGGATGTAGCTTCCTCGTTAAGATAAGGATCATATGCAATGGCCTTCATTTTTAGCCCAATCGCCCTCTCTGCAACTAGCTTACCTATGTTACCAAGACCTATAAATCCGATTGTCTTTCCGTATAGTTCAATCCCCTTAAACTTATTTCTTTCCCACTTTCCGGCAATTAATGATGAATGAGCTTGTGGTATTTTCCTTGCAAGCGACAACAGTATTGTAATTGTATGCTCAGCAGTGGTTATTGCGTTGGCTTCAGGGGTATTCATTACAACAATACCTCTCTTTGTAGCCTGTTCTACATCAACATTATCCACACCGATGCCCGCTCTTCCTATGGCCTTTAAATTTGCTCCAGCAGCTTCGATTATATCGGATGTTAATTTAGTTGCGCTTCTTATAATTACTGCATCATAGTCTTTTATTATCTCGAGAAGTTCCTCTTTAGGAATTCCTTTTCTTTCATCAATATCAAGTTTTCCACTAGATTCAAGTATCGATAGACCTTCCTTTGAAAGACCATCTGTAATTAATACCTTCAATTCCACCCCCGGTTTGCTTAGTTGATTTTAACGGAATAACAATATATTTGAGCTGATTATCCTTGTCAATCAGATAAGAATTAACTCATGGAAGCATATTATTGATTACGATTGTTTTAAATTTTTTGTTGGTTAATCTTAATTTCCGTTATGCAGGACAGCAAAATGTCTTTTATGGATCATCTGGGGGAGCTTAGGAAAAGAATTCTGCTTTCATTAGTACCTATAGTGATTTTTTTCATTCCTTGCTATTACTTTTCGAAAGAAATATTCGAGTTCCTCATGTTTCCAATAATCGAGAATCTGCCAGAAGGCAGTTCGATGATATTTACCAGACCTACTGAAGGTTTTATTACATATTTAAAAGTGTCCTTTTTTGGAGCCATCGTGCTTTCAGTACCATTCATTTTGTATCAAGCTTGGAGATTTGTCTCTCCGGCACTCCATAAAACCGAAAAACAAATAGTTGTTCCATTTATATTATTCGGCACTATCTTTTTTATGCTCGGTGCTGCTTTTTGCTATTTCATAGCATCCCCGTCTGCTTTTAGGTTCCTTTTAAACGAATATTCCTCCGAATATGTAAAAGCATTTCCGGCAATAAGTGAAGCACTTTCTTTCCTGATGGCATTAATTATAGGATTCGGATTAGTCTTCGAGTTTCCCTTGATTATCTTCATACTTGCGCGTATCGGATTAGTTACAAGCTCATGGCTGAGGGAAAAAAGAAAATACGCCATTCTCTTAAGCGCTGTTGTAGCTGCTGTACTAACTCCAACCACTGATGCAATATCAATGGCATTCATGTTAGTACCGCTAATAGTGTTTTACGAACTCGGAATTGTTGTGGCGTGGATATTCGGGAAAAAGAAAATTGAGACCGGAGATAAAGAACAAACCGAAACTGACACCGAGTTTAAATGACAAATTCTTGCAAATAACCCCTTTTCTAAATTCATTGTTGATGTATCATTTCAAATCCACATTATCCGCCGTACCACAGATGGATCATATAATTACAGATCAATGGTCAATCAGAGGTATTTTAAATGGCTGCGCAGAATAAAAAATATACGAGGAAAAACCCGCTGGATTTAAAACACCCTATAACATACAAGCGCAAAAATGGGAAGTTTGATGTTGAGTGGTATTTAAAAGAGGACAAAAAAAACTGGGTACTTCCAAAGATATTAAGGGAACAGGCAAAAAAACTCGGAAAGAAACCCTTTCTTCAATTCGGCTATAAAAACCCCCTAAGTTTTTACCAAACAAATAAACTGTCAAACAAAATTGCAAACGGCTTACTCAAATTAGGTATTAGTAAAGGTGATAAAGTAGCAGTTTATATGCCCAACTCTGATGACTATGTTATTACATGGTTCGGGATTCTGAAGATGGGTGCAGTAATGGTTCCTATAAATACTGCGTACAAGATGGATTTCTTGCAATACATAATAGATAGTTCCGATTCAAAGGTTCTTTTCATAGCGGAGGAATATCTTGACAGAATGCCCTCTATAGCAAAACAAATACCTCAACTTAAACATGTGATAGTATGGACAAGAAACGGAAGTGAAAAATTTTTTAGACACGGTTTCAATTTCAAGAAAATGCAATCTTATACAAAATTCATTGATTCACAAAGTAGCTCAGAACCCGGAGCTGAAATAACTTTCATGGATCATGCAAGACTGATGTACACATCCGGAACAACAGGCAGGTCAAAGGGTGTTATGAGACCGTGTGCAGCCGATTACAGCAGCGCTAGAAACTATGCCGAGATTATGGACGTTGGGCCAGACGACGTGTGCTTTACTTGTTTGCCTCTCTTCCACTCAAACGCGATGGTGATGACAGTTTATCCGGCACTGATCAAAGGTGCAAAGACCGTGGTTGAGGAGAAGTATAGCGCAAGCCAGTTTTGGAATTGGATAAAGGATCATGGTGTTACCAATTTCAATATTGTAGGGACTATATCCTATTTTCTATGGAATACACCACCGGTACCAGAGGAAAAACAGCATAAAGTGGAACTGGTACTTGGCTCGCCGGCTCCACACGACATAATTCAGGATTTTATGAAGAGATTTAATATAAAATTTATGGAAGGCTACGGCCTTACAGAGATTGGACAATGCACATGGACGCGACCGGGTGAACCTTTTCGAGTTGGTTCATGCGGCAAGGAGGCTCCGGGTTACGAGATCAAAATAGGAAACCCAGAAACAGATGAAGAGGTGCCAAGAGGAGAAATCGGGGAGATACTGGTACGTCCGAGAACACCAAATGTAATGCTCCACTACTACAATAAAATGCCTGAAAAAACCGTTCAGGATTTTAGAAATTTCTGGTTCCATACGGGTGATGCAGGACGAATGGACAAGGATGGCTACATCTATTTCGTAGACAGGGTCAAAGATTATATAAGGAGGAGGGGAGAAAACATAAGCTCCTTCGAAGTTGAGAAAATTGTCAGCTCTTATCCTGACGTTAAGGAATCCGCAGCAATTGGAATAAAAGCTGACTCAGGCGGATACGCCGAAGATGAATTGATGATTGTGATAATTCCCAAGAAGGGAAAAAAGATGGACCCCGCTAAACTATTAAAATTCCTCGAGCCAAAAATGCCCTATTTTATGATTCCGAGATTTATCAGGGTTGTGAAATCACTTCCGAAAACGGGTACTCAGCGAGTTCAAAAGAATAAATTGAGAGAACAGGGAATTACAAAAGACACCTGGGACAGAGAAAAAGCAGGTTACAAAATTAAACGTTAAATGTTGGAGGAAGAATTGATTCCCCCACCATTTCATTGATCAAACTTACTATATAGAATGGAAATAGCTGATTTCTAATCAATAAACCTCGGGTACAAAAGTTTGGTCTGTAATTGGCGGTCTTATATATCCATTTTTCTTTTGAACATGGGGCAGTTTATATTTCTTCATCGGCACTTCCTTATAAGGAATAAGACTCAGGAAATGGCTTATACAATTGAGCCTAGCCCTCTTCTTATCATCAGCCCGAACCACGTACCATGGAACCTGTTTTGTGTCCGTATATTTGAACATATCGTCCTTTGCCCTTGAATAATCGTACCACCGCTTTCGTGCTTCCATGTCCATGGGACTGATTTTCCATCGTTTTAACGGGTTTTCTATTCTTTCCTTAAACCGTTTATCCTGTTCTTCTTGAGAAATAGACAACCAGTACTTTATTAAATAAACGTCCGAACGAACTATGGTACGTTCAAAATCGGGACAGGTGCGAAGGAATTCGTTATATTCGTCTTTGGTACAAAAACCCATAACCCTCTCAACCCCTGCCCTGTTATACCAACTGCGGTCGAATAGTACTATCTCCCCTGCTGAGGGAAGATGTTCTATGTAACGCTGAAAGTACCACTGGGTTTGTTCTTTTTCGGTAGGAACACCCAAAGCTACAACTCGACATACTCTATGATTTAATGGCTCCGTTATTCGTTTTATGGTACCCCCCTTACCGGCAGAATCCCTACCTTCAAATAGAACTACAATCTTCTTCCCTTTTGCCATAACCCATTCCTGGAGTTTTACCAATTCGACCTGAAGTTTATGCAGCTCTTTTTCATACATTTTCTCATCAAATAAGTGTGAGTTGTTTTGCTTATTCTTTAATTTCTCCTTATTATTTTTTTTATTTTTGTCCCTTTTTTTCTTTCCCATATTCTTATACGCTCCCATTATACAAGCTAGATCAAGTCATCTGTATACAATTATAATTCTCACCACTAGTTAGTGGCAACCTTTATTAAGTTTTGATTGATCAATTTATTAATCTAATTAATTCTCCTGTCATACCCCTTCCATTCTTTTTCTCGCAGTTTATATTTCTGTACTTTGCCGGTGGATGTCTTGGGAAGCTCACAAAATTCGACAGCCTCAGGACATTTGAAGTGTGCCATATTTTCTCTACAAAAACTTATCAGTTCCTCTTCGGTAAGCGTTTCCGATTCTTTCAAACTAACAAATGCCTTGGGTCGTTCACCCCATTTCTTGTCGGGTACAGCGATAACCGCACACTCCAAAACTTTTGGATGTTTAATAATTGTCTGTTCAACCTCAATCGTAGAAATATTTTCACCCCCGGATATTATAATATCCTTTTGCCTATCCTTAAGTTCTATGAAGCCATCAGTATGCCAAACACCCAGGTCTCCGGAATGGAACCATCCATTTCTAAAAGCCTCACCAGTAGCTTTTCTCTGCCTGTAATAACCCTTCATCACGTTGTTCCCTTGCATGACAACTTCACCTATTGTTTTCCCATCCCGCGGGACATCCTTATCATCCTTATCAACAACTCTAAGAAGATCGGCCGTTATATATGACTGACCTTGTCGTGACTGGACTTTTGCCTGCTGCTTTATAGACAGATTGTCCCACTCCTCGTGCCAGGCACAAACCGATATAGGCCCATATGTTTCTGTTAATCCGTATAGATGAACAGGATTAAAATTCAGTTTCTTTAGGTTTTCAAACAGTGTGGGTGAAGGCGGTGCAGCGGCTATACAAGCAGTTACGCTATTCCCCAATCTTACAGCCTTTGAACTATTTACAATCATTGTATAAACAGTTGGTGCACCGCATAAATGAGTAACATTTTCCCTTAAGATCAAACCCCATATTTCATCAGCATTGATTTTTCTTAAACAAACATGCGTTCCGGCAATAGCGGTTACAGCCCATGTAAAGCACCATCCATTACAATGGAACATAGGAAGCGTCCATAAATACACACTCCTGTTATTCATTCCAGTCTCGATGATATCTCCTAGTGAATTCAAATAAGCTCCCCTATGCGTGTAGACGACACCCTTCGGTTTACCCGTTGTTCCGGAAGTGTAATTAATGGAAATGGGCTCTTCTTCATCCATAAGCATCTCCCCTACCGGGTCTGGTGACCCTGAGTCCAATAATTGTTCGTATGGATCATCCGGTCCACCCGAGTCCCTGATATGAATTATTTCTGTGCCTTTTAGGTTAATACCTTTAATTTGTGTTAATAATTCGTCATCTATAAATAAAAATTTAGCACCTGAATGTTGAAGTATATATTCAATCTCCCTGGAATTGAGTCGTGTATTTATAGCAACCAGCACTCCACCGGCAGCGGGAATGGCAAAGTGGGCTTCAAGAATTGCAGGAGAATTTGGAGACAAGAACGCAACTCGTTCGTGTTTATTAAGACCCATATCTAATAATGTTGATGTAAGTCGGTTTACTCTTATTTCAAATTCTCTGTACGTGTATTTTCTACTGCCATGAACAACCGCAATTTTATCGGGATAAATATAAGAACTTCTTCTCAGAAAACTCAAGGGGGTTAATTCGCTTCTGTATACTTTTTTACCTTTCATTTCAGAAAATAAACATTGATTATTCTACTCGTCTCAATGAACAGTTTCAGGGGCAAATGCAGGTAAGCATACAGCCAAATATTCATAACCATCACCATAAGGAGTGCTATACCGAACCCATTCACCCTTTTTCGACAATATTGCCTGACCTTCCTTTACATCAGCGGTTCCCCCGCTGGATTCAACTCTTAATACACCCTTTAAAACTACGGTATACTCATCAAACTCAGGGGTCTGACCAGGTTCAATCCACCCCGGATGGCTTTTCATCCTGGCTATACTTACACGATTATCCCCGGTATTAACAAGACCAAAAAATTCTTCAATTATCTTGGGTTTATTTCCAGCTGCTTCAACTATAGTTGGGGAATCTATTATTTTGGGCATAATGAAATTACTTTTATAAGTTTTTTTAATGAAGCATAACAAAAGTTGATAATCAGATCATATCAATTGCATGCTTTTTTAATTCTTCTAAAGACACTATTCCCAGGGCAGCTTCATGAGTAGATGTTAAAACAACTGGTGGAGCTACGCCCACTTCTAATGCTTCCTTCCAACTAAGGGCACAAATGCACCACCTGTCTCCTGGTTTTAGTCCTGGAAAATCAAACTCTGGATTAGGGGTAATCAGATCATTTCCCGTAGATTTTGAGAATTCAAGAAATTCATCCGTTACTTCAGTGCAGATAACATGAAGACCAAGATCTTCCGGCCCTGTCCTGCAACAGCCGTCCCTGTAAAAACCTGTCATTGGAGATGTA
>JAZGCJ010000147.1:0-3619 GCA_036476895.1 Thermodesulfobacteriota bacterium | reverse complement strand
CCATATTTGGTTGATTCTTTATCATGCAATAATGTGTCATGGATAGTTTGCCATTATCATCATAATATACAGATACCATTTCGTGAGGTGTTCCTGGAAACAATGTTTCTACTATGGCACTGTCGGCCGATGTCATCTCGTATTTAACCGTTACTTTCTCACCTTCTTCTCCCATTGAAGAGGTCCCCTCCCATGTTCCAGCAAGAGTCTTCATTTTTTCATATTCGGGTGATCCGGTGTACTTCTTATACATTTCCTCCTCACTGCCCGCATACACACTAATTGAAAGAACTAATGTGCAAATTATCAGGTATGAGAATTTAAAAAGTAAGTTAATCATTTTACACCCCCTGAAAATATTGGCTCATATTTACGATTAAAATTCAAAACAAATTATAAAATTAATGTACTAAGAAAATCAAGAATTAATATAACAAAGGTTATAACTATATTTTTTCCCATTTTATAATCTTCAGATCAAGTACAAATATTGCATAGAAAACAGGCACGAGCAGGAGTTCAATAATAGTTGCCACCGCGAGTCCGCCAATCTGAGCATAACAAAGCGGCTGCCACAGAGGCCCTCCATGTATTGCCAGAGGTACAAGTGCAAATATAGTCGCACCTACTGTTATCAATATCGGGCGTAACCTTTCAATACCGGCATCAAGAAGTGAATCTTCAAACGACTCACCTCTGCTATGCATCTCCTCAATATAATCAAAAAGTACTATTACATGGCTTACGATCACACCTACAAGACTTGCAATACCCAAAAATGCCATAAAACCGAAGGGTTCTCCCATAATCCAAAGAGCAATTAACGATCCTATAACCCCGTATGGAACAGCTGCTAATACAAGAAATGGCTTAATTGCATTTTTAAACTGAAGTACTAACGCTAAAAAGATTGCAGTCACGGAAATTAGCAATACAAAGGCTAAATTTCTGAATCCTTTCATCTGCTTAGCTTTTTCCCCAGCCCAAACGACTGTATATCCCGGAGGCAGATTTTCTATAAAATTATCAATCTCGGGTTGAGCCTTCTTTAATATGATTGATGGCAAATCACCGGCTTTCGGGAACGCAATAACGGTTATTGTTCTAAAATGTTCACGCCTTACAACCCTTGAAGTTTCCATATTATAATCTATGGATGATACCTCTAGTAAGGGTACCTTCTGTGTGCCTCCTATTGCATATACATAAAGACTCTGAAGATCTGAAAGCTCTACCCTCTCGTCAAGTTGAAGCCTTGCCAGTACAGGTATTTGTTTATCACCCTCCTTGAAATATGTAAGTGTGTCACCGCTTAATCCCAGAGCGGACGAAACTGCCACATCCTGATTTGTTATACCCGACAAATTTGCCCGATCCGGATCAACCTTTAACTTAACAACGAAACTATCCTCCCACCAATCATCCCTGACACTGGCAGTTTCGGGAATTTTACGAAGTATATCTTTTAATTCATCCGCCAATGACCTTAGTGTTTTTATATCTTGCTCTTCAACCAAGTGCTCTGAACTTATGTCTGCCCTTCCCGATAACTGAATCTGAATCGGATAATCAACGGCATTAAGCTGCAGCTGCCTTACCTCCAAAACAGCACCTGGTATTTTTTCAGAGAGCGCTCTCTGGAAAAGTGGCGCAAGTATGGGTGTGTCGTTCTTATTGCTGAGTATTATAATCAACTGTGCATAATTTCTCTGACGCTGTTCAGGTGCTACCGTGCTCCAAAATCTTGGACCCCCCCCTCCAATAAATGAAGTAATAGATTCCAATACCGCCTTATCTTTACCCTTTTTCTCAGCATATTTACTTGATACAGATTGTATTATAAATTCTGCTTTCTCAACAACATCATTTGAAGAAGAAAGCGTGGCATCATTAGGCAGCCATACATCTATATATGACAAATACTGAACATCATGGGGGAAAAAGGATATTTTCAGTCTTCCTACCAATACCGCACCTAATACAAAGAATATCAATGATATGACAAATACTCGTTTTCTGTTTTCTATTGCATATTTTGCTATCCTGTAATAAAAACCTGTAAACCCAACTCTTCTCTTTTCATCTAAAGTTAATTCAGAAGCCTCTTTTCTCTTAACCAGGTAATAACCTAATAGCGGAACGAAAGTCATCGAAACCAGTCTGGAAGCTATCAACGCACACGCCATAACTATTGGCAAGCTGTATATAAATTCACCAGTTTTGCCTGTAATAAGAAGGTACGGTAAATACGCCACAATGTTCGTGACAGTGGAAAACATAATTGCCCGGGCCAGCTTCGTTGGGCCAAGCCATGAAGCTATGATAGGAGGATGCCCTAGTGCCAGGTTGGTTTTTATTGCATCGTTGGCTACAACAGGATCATCAACCAGAAGACCCAGAGCAATTATAAGTGTTGCTATGGAAACCTGTTGCAATTCAATTCCAAGCAGTGTTGCCAAGCCCAAGCTAATTGCCAGGGTAAGAGGAATAGATATTGCCATCAAGAGGGCGGAGCGCCATTCCCTGAAACCAATCCACGCAATGATAACAACAAGGATTATAGCTTCCATGAGTGCATCGGTGAATAATTTAATATTTTCACTTACCTGCCTTGGTTGATCCGAGGTCTTTGCTATTATTAAGTCTTCCGGTAAAAGTAGTCGAAGCTGTGATATTGCTGCATCAAGGGCTTTCCCGAATTCGCCAATCTGTTGACCGGAACGCATTTGTGCGGATACAGTAACAGCACGACTTCTATACCACTTTCCATTTGAATCCATCCATCTGTAAAAATTAAGATATTGCGGAGGACTCTGATAACCCCTTACAATTTCTCCCAGATCACGCAAATATACAGGAACTCCTTGTTGAGTTTTTGTAATTATCACATCCCCGATTTCTTCGATCTTATTAAATTGTCCGGATGGATAAACAATTATCTCATTGTCACCAATCTCAAATTCCCCGCCAGGGAGAACAATATTTCGTTGATTAAGTTTTTGTTTTATATCGGCAGGGACAATGCCGTATGATGCAAGCCTATCCTGAGAGTACTCCAGATAAATAGCTTCCTGCAAAACCCCTGAACGCTGAACTATTGAGACCTCTGCAATGGTTTGTATTGTCTCTGATATAAGATCTGTAAAATTTTCGAGATCCCTATAATTATATTTATCACCTGCAACTGATTTTAATGTCCTCTCGGTCTCTTTCGGATCAAAAATCAAAACGGGATCCCATGCATCTATATGAAATCCTGAAAATCCAAGCTTCTCATTTGAAAAATTTTGAAGATAAATATGGAATTTATTTTTATCGGTATTGAGTGAAGCGTCTATTCCTATGAAGCCGGGACCCCTGATCCGATAAATATCTCTAGCCAGATTCCCGTCAACCAAAGACTTGGATAATATTGAGAATGTATTATCGAGGCTCTCTTTATCAACCGAATAGGGCAACCCTATACCAAAGGAAATGCGGAATTCTCTCTGTTCTTCAGGGATTCCTGCTCGAATATTTTCAATAGCACTTTTTATGTTTTTCGCACGAAGCTCCACTTCAACACCACTTTCCTTGGGACTAGCAACGGTGAGCATTATCGCCGCTGTGTTGCCGAAAC
>JAZGCJ010000146.1:0-3865 GCA_036476895.1 Thermodesulfobacteriota bacterium | reverse complement strand
ATTCTCCTTTTGATCGCTTTTACTATGGCAAGGAACCAGACGCTCTTACCTCAAAGGAAAAAAAAGGCTTCCACCTATTCATAGGCAAGGCAAAATGTGTTAGCTGCCACCTAATTACTGAGGAGTACGCTCTATTTACCGATAATAATTTCCACGACACCGGTCTGGGATGGTATAACAGTATGGTAAAACCTACTGCTGACCAATTCATACGTGTTCAATTGGCTCCTGATGCATTCACCTCCATTAGTAGAGAGGTGGTTAAAAGTGTCGGCCATCCTAAACCGAACGACTTAGGACGCTATGAAGTTACACTGGATATTTCCGACCGTTGGCGCTACAAAACGCCCACTCTTCGCAATATCGCCCTCACCGCTCCATACATGCACGACGGTTCGCTTTCCACACTCCACGAAGTGGTTATGTTCTACAATCAGGGCGGACATCCACACGATAATCTGGATCCTTTGATTACACCGCTTCACCTGAGCAAAGAGGAGATAGAGGCCCTTGTAGACTTCCTCAACACCTTAACCGGAGACAATATTCAGGAACTTGTAGTAGATGCCCGTAGTGAAAAAATAGGCAATCCCGGTGCGATCTTTCATCCGAAAGAGTGAGAGCCTATAGAAGGGAAGGTACTGTAAGAGGGAACATAAAAATCCGGGGCTAAGCCGCCCCCATCATGCTCCACCTGAAAGTGCGGATACCATCTGCGGAACGTCGCGGCCAGTTCTTGGTTGATCACTTTGACCCGCGTTCGCAAAAGCAGATGTGCTCCCTTGCGTATCCATTGCATCTGCTGTTTCTTGACAAAGCGTTTGCCAACCAGAGAGTTGACTGGAAGCTGTCTCATAAAATAGGGATAATTAATTTAATCGGATGTGTGTTGATAGCTTCTTCTTGTTTCCGAGGAAATGGTTATATTGATGAGTATTTTTTGACAAGAGCTTATCTTTGCGAGACAGTGGGAGCATAAAAGTTTTATGCATAAAATGGAATAATAACTAACCGCTCGTCAATTGCTTCTTCCTAAACAACCTGGAATAAACTTTTCTGATAGCAAACAACATAAGAATCAGAACCGCTATAAAAGCAACTATCGGTAGAAAAATAGCAAGTATTGATAATATAAATGACCCACCCGCTTCCATTGTAGAAACCACGGGATTACCCAATCCCCCTGTCGTTGCACTTGATGCTAGCCTAACCAAACCTGTAAATCCCTGGAGGGTGCCTGCTATGCCTCCGCCTACAATAACGGCCAAAGTCCATTTTAAAAGTGGGTTCATATCACCCACAGCAGCAGCCATAACAATTACACCCGCCGTGATAGCCGCCGGTGTTGCAATTGCATCCAACAAATTATCAACCCACGGTATATAATAGGCCAGAATCTCAAACAGAGTAGCTATACCGAAAGTGATTAATGCGGGATATGTCGCAATCCATTCAAAACCCTGAGACAATCCCAAGTTGCCTGAAATTGAGGCAATGCTCATTATAAAAAGCGGAAAGAAAATACGGAATCCACATGCCGCACTAAGACCAACGCCTAAAAATACTGCTAACAAAGTATCCATAAAATTCTACCTCCAGAGAAAAGTATAAAAATTGTATTGTCCAGATTCAACAAATATTATTTTCATATAACCATAACCCTTTATAAACATTCAATATAATCTCATTTAATTTCCAGATATTTTCATTAATGTACTTTTCTGGTAAGTTTTTGTAATATCCGATTATAAAAAGGAGATAAAAAATGAAGCTAAAAGACAAAGTTGCCCTTATAACAGGTGGTAGCTTAGGTTTAGGGAATGCAACTGCAATGCTCTTTGCAAAAGAGGGTGCAAAGGTAGTGATTACGGGAAGAACGGAAAAGACACTTCTTGAAGCCGTGGAGGAAGGAAAGAAAGATGGTTTAGAACTGGACCATTTAGTAAGTGATGTGTCCAAGGAAGATGATTGTAAAAATGCGGTTGACTACACTGTGAATAAATATGGGAAATTAGACATATTATTTAATAATGCAGGTGTATTATACCTTGGAACAACTCACGAAACAGATACCGATATCTGGGAAAAGACATTTGATATTAATGTTAAGGGAACATATTTTATGTCCAAATACTCTATTCCCCAAATGCTAAATCAGGGTCACGGTTGCATAATCAACAGTTCATCCGTTCTTGGTCTTAAGGCGGTACCCGGTGTGGCCGCCTATAACGCAACAAAAGGTGCCGTTACACAGTTAACCAGGAGTATGGCATTGGAATATGCAGACAAGGGAATAAGGGTCAATGCAATATGCCCGGGTACTATTGAGACTCCAATGGTTGACGCACTGTTTGATTCAATGCCTGACAGGCAGGAAGCTGAAGAGCTTTTCAAATCCTTTCATCCTATCGGTCGTTTAGGGAAACCGGAGGAGATAGCACATGCAGTACTCTTTCTATGCGACGACAATATAAAGTTTATGACTGGAAATATGCTCTCTGTGGACGGTGGCTGGATAGCAAGATAGCTAAAATCATTAATCAGAGTGAATTCAAATAGTTATTGATAATAGTTAATCTAATTTCTTAAAGGTATAGACATAAATACCAAAAAGATGTTATAAATTATTAATATAAAGGAGGATGGAATGATTAATAAGACTACATTCCTTTTTATTCTTATAATATCAATATTCATATTTCTTTTTTCATTAGATGTAAATGCTAAGGAGTATGAACTAACTCCCTCTCAGTATCACTTTACAAGGATAATAAATGGTTTGCCAGGTGTTGTTAGTACTACATGGGAAAGTCCGGTTTCACTATACGTTAAGGCTTCCTCAAAAGCGGTTGGTTCGCCAGCTAATCCTCAAAAAGCCAAGACTTTGGCAGACATACTGGCACTGAGAGGGAGAACAGCCCTAAGACAACCATTTTGCGTTCACATTTACCAGAAGAAGGGTCAAGACTTAGCTAGATCCTGTGTTTTTTAAATTATAATAGAGGAGCGATTTGAGGATTATGGAAAAACGTTACTTAAAAATACATTTAAAATTTATTGGAATAATTGCTGTAATGATTTCCCTAGCCGGTTGCGTAGCATTAACCCCGGTGGACCCGAATGCATATGATCCATGTAAATGTGACCCAACCAGGAAATTTGATGGCAGCTACGGGGATGTTTGGAAAGCCACGTTACAGGCAGCGGAGGAACTCGATTGGAATATTAAGGGAAGTGATGAGGCTACAGGATCAATAAGGTTTGAAACATCATATGTTTACAGCTCTTCATTCGATGTGTTTTCAAGGGTATATGATGAACCAACAAATTTACAGCTAGCAGATTCTAAAACACTACCATACGTGAGAAAAATCGCATGTTTTGAAAAACTAACTCCACCCCCTGCCCCACCCAATTCTTTAATGGTTAAAGAAGGATTAAAACTAAATGTCAAAAGCATCGAAGGAGACCAAACAGAGGTCAAAGCACGTTACAAGATAATGCCGTATTACGATTATAAAATAGGCTATCTTGGAACCGTACCTTCAAAGTGTGAATTAGAAGAAGGGCTACTTGATAGAACTCAGGAAATACTTGACTCTCAAAAGCCTGTACCACCGCCACCTGCTCCAGGAATACTTGAGATTGAATACGGTTTAACAGATATATTCTTTGATTTCAACAAATCATTTATAAGACCCGACGCACAACCGGTACTTGCTGAAAATGCTCGGATTCTGAAAGATAATCCCGATGTAACCGTTGTGATTTACGGATATGCGGATATCAGAGGAACAGACGATTATAATATTGCACTCGGCCAGAGAAGAGCCAACGCCACCAAAGCATACCTTGTGCATCTCGG
>JAZGCJ010000145.1:0-4608 GCA_036476895.1 Thermodesulfobacteriota bacterium | reverse complement strand
AAAGCGAAAGAAGTTTACAATTTGTAACTAAATTAATGATAATTTAACAAAATTTCATCTATAAATCAAATAGTGGTTCACACCGGAAATGATCGCAGCTTCAGGAAGGAGTGAAATTCTAGGGAGTGAATCGCTTGCTTTGACGACAAGAATTTTTGATCAGTCGGTAAGCACAAAACGGCTGGGTTCACGCAAGATAGGCATTTTCAGGTAGTTGGGTCCGAATTCTTCCACATTTTCTCCCAAGCTTTCTAAAAGACCCTCAGGTAATGATCGGTTAATGAGCAGGTAAGGTATAATTTCATATTCGCCTTTCGGCAAATGGCGTGATTGCAATTCAATTATAAGAAATCTCGAAACCGGCTCATCGCCGAGAATGAGAAAATTATCGAAAGATAACCCGGCAATCCTGGATTCTAATATAAAAACCTCATCGGTATTCACATTCCTGAACATAACCGGGCTAATTAAATTCTCGACCGCTGTCGGAAACTCAACTGTAAGTGATCCGAGTAGAGCTTGTAAAGTTACTTTTAATATGACTACAATGAATTCTCTTCGTAATTCTGCTTGTGCAACCTCAGCCGATGAAACCGATTCGGGTACGGCAAGTGTTTTGATTTTCAGGTTTTGCAACACTAGCTGGGGTTTTAACAATTCACCATTATCATTTATTACGTCCTGTTGAGAGGCAAGAGAACCATTTCTAAAAAATAACTTAGTAGATTCCAAGTTGAAATTGGCTGAATAATAATACAAATTAAAAACACCGGTCAACCCGGCTTGATCTTCTTGAAGTCTAAATGGTGGAATTTCTATTGTAAATTCGCCATTTTCATCCGTCTTTTGACCAATATTCAATCCCTCCAACCAAACATAAATTCCTTCGGCATTTTTACTTGGGTTTAATTTAACTGTTCCTGTTATTTGATTCTTAGACGATGATATAGGTTGATTATCAAGAACATTCTCTGTGCATCCTGAAAAGAAAAAGGATGTTATTATTATTAAATAAAATAGAATTAGTTGCAGTTTTCTCATTTTGTCCTCACTCCATTCCCTGGATTATTTTGAACATTTTATCGATTCGCTTCATCTACACTAATTTCCGCCTACCCCGCCTCCTCCCTTGATTACGCTAAGCACGCCGTTTGTGCGAAGGAACGGTACGTTAAGATAATCCAGGCCAAATGAATCGATATCCTCAACCAAATTATTTAGTAATTCAGCCGGGACTTCCGGTTGTGAAATTCTCAAATAAGGAATGATTTCATACTCGCCCTCGGACAGAACACCTTTGCTCATTATTAACAACATCGTGCGAACAAACGGCCTGCCACGGAAGATCGTTATTATATCCTCTTCATTAATACCGGCAAGCGTGGGTTCAACATAAAAAGCTGTTCCTGTTTCAAGATTCTTGACAAATAAAGGTGCGATTAATTTATTGGGGCCATCAAAGGGTTCTCTTGGATAGAGAACAGTGACGGAATCTGTCTCAGATGAGAGGACAACTTCCACTTTCATGAAAATGCTGGAATCCGCATCTGCTGTCGGAGGCGTTAAAACGGTAGAAATATCTAATATCCTTGAAAGAAATTTGGGCCTTTGCAATTCACCTTTATTGTTTATCTCGCCGGTTGCGAAAACAAATTCACCGCTCCTTACGGTCAACTCAGTTTTTGTCAATTTATAATTGGCCAGATAATAATAAAGGTTGAAAATCCCGGTGGCACCGCCCGAGTTTTGAGCTGTCGAAGGTAATGTGATTTCGAACTCTCCATCCTGATCCGTAAAAGTACCAATATCAAAACCCTCCAACCAAACATAGACTCCTTCAGAACTCTGGTTGTCGCTAACTTCTATTTTACCGGTTATCTGTCTCATTCCCCCTGATATTTCATCATCAGAGAGTGGGTTGCTGGTACAGCCTGAAAAAATAAAAGTTGAAAGCGACAAAAAGAAAATCAATACTTCCTTTGCTTTCATTTGAACTGGCCTCTTTGGTTTTATATTTAAATTAATACTGAGCGCCAAAAGTAACATAATATCGACGATCCCTCAAAGCCAGACCCTGCAGCTCGGTATTATCATCATCCAGCAAGTTCCTGCCGCTTGCATTTACGAACAATTTTAGTTTACTAATTTCAAATGTCTTGCTTACGTGAACATCGAGGTTTTCGTAACCCTCAAGAGTTACCGGCTCAGGTGGGCGGGTCCGATCGGGAAAAAAGAGTGTAGCCTCCTGCTCACCCTCTTTAAACCAATGAATTTGGAATGAATATCCTGAATGATCGATACTTAAATTCACTGTGCGTTTAAAATCAGACTTGAAGGGAAATGCGGTTTTGTCGGAAATGAAATATCGGGACAAACCCAGTGAGAATGTGATTTTTTTATGAAACATAAATACATTTGATTTTGACTCAAATCCCGATATCTTTGCATCCTGCACATTATCATAGCGCGACTCAGTTGATGTAAACGAAGTAAACGTTCTAATTTTATTATCAAATGTATTTTGAAAATAATTACCTGAGACCTGAAACCCATTCATCGCGGAACTATTCCCCAGGTCTCTGCTCACTGTTAAGCCAAGTTCTAAACTACTGTTCTTCTCCGGGCTCAAAAATACATTGGAATTCGTTGAATTAACCTGTTGAAATAAGGTAGGGAATTTGATATTTTTACCAAAATTCAAGAATCCATTTACAAGCAGATTGCTGCGATAGCCTGTTAAATCCATGGAAAATTTAAACATGCTATCGTTCCAATCATTGGTTACATCGGTCAGGCTGTTGCCTCGTTGTGATACCAAATTGAACTGCTCATCATCTATAATGTCCTGACGAATGCTTAAACTTAAATCAAGTGTCTGCAGAAAATTGGAGCCGGTTTCGCCGTGATATTTTGCTATTGAAACAAAACCGTGATGGTTTCTCTTCAAATCGGCGTTTTTAATATCATCCGGTTCATTGAAATCGCTGTCATTTAAGAAGTCAAGCTCGGCCCTTTCCAATTGATATCCAAACAAAATATCTAAAGCGCCAAAATTATAACTCTTTTCAGCATTCAGCTGAACGGCTTTATCATCGATATCTCTATTCAGGATGCCATTATTCGCTAAAACGGGATCATTACTGATGTCCAGGAATTGGTCCTGCACTAATTTTTTATATGATAAAGTGACAGCAATACTTTTCAGGAAACTTACATTGCCGGTATACCGCACGGAATACAATTGATTCTTATTGGATTCGCCGCCGAGTTCCAAGCGCGATCCGTCAGTAAACCGTTTGTCGTATTCAAGGGTGGGGAAAACCCCCATTAGGCTGAGATTGTTTTCCTTTGAAAAATTATAGTTCAAATTTACGTTATGGTGGAGTGAAGTGTTTTTTAGTTGGCCCTGGTTGTCTTCAAATGGCCTTTCCTGGCCGCCCCGCCTTAAACTATAGGAGCCTCTAAGGCGATCAAATTTTTTATATAAATGCAGTCCCCAATTACCGGATCTATAAGTGCCAAGTCTCTGTTGAAATCGAATGGTGTAATCCTGCTCTAATTTAGGCACAATATTCACGACTCCGGAAAAAGCCTCAGGGCCATAGATGGCAGTGTTACTTCCCTTTATTATCTCAAACCTTTCTACATTTTCTAAATCAATCATCGCAAGATCATAAACGTTGTCAAAATTGTTATTCAACTTAACGCCATTATAAAGAACGACCACATCATCGGGATTCCCCCCTCTAATGGAAACTGTTTTTCTTCCGGAAATGCGTTCATCAATCTGAACGCTATGGTCAACCCTGAGCAGATCTCCGGCGTCTGTAAATCCTCTAATTTCAAAATTTCTGGCCTCGATCATAGAAATTGTTTGCGGTAAATCTTTTGCTATCTGGCTCACTCCTGTTTCTTCAATCTCAACACCCGGCAGCGGAATAATCCTGGGTTGTAAATACACACTTCTTTCGTTAATTAGTGAATCTACTTTAAACTTCATTGTTTCATAAGCAATGTGCTGAAATACAACCATAGCACTTGCCGCACTATTTGGCAAAGTTAACGTGAACCTACCTGAATAATTGCTTGTCGTGCCTAACTGTGTGTTTTCTACAAAAATATTAACGCTTCTTAATTCCTGGTGGGTATTGACATCGCGTACCGTTCCAAACAGGTTGATTTTTTGAGAATAGAGGGAGGAGGAGGCAATTAAAGTTAGCAGGAGCTGTACAAAAAGCTGCCGAACAGTATTAGATTTCATTTGGACTCCTTAGTGGATTAAAACTTTTCCAATCCTGCGGGTGATTCAGGGGGCAGCAGTGTTAGCTTGTTTTCAACTAATACTCTGCTCAACGTCAAAACCCTTGCAGCGTTGAGGGGGATAAAGGAGAATTTAGAAAAATAACGTTTCCCGCATGGATAAAAATCTTTTAATCAACAAACTTTTTTGGAAATAAAATGTTGATTGAATTATCGGAATATCTCCTACTTAACTACAATTATCTGATGGTCTTATTCCGGTATGTTTTGACCTAATAACTCCCAGGTGCCATGCAAAGAAATTGGTTCCTTGCCCTGTTCCTTCTGAATAAAATCTGTGATGTATTT
>JAZGCJ010000144.1:0-2118 GCA_036476895.1 Thermodesulfobacteriota bacterium | reverse complement strand
CATGGGTAAATTTGAGAATACAAATAGAGAAAAAGCTCTCAAAAAATGAGAGCTTTTTTGCTATTTCTATTGAATTTAGCCTTGTACGCCAGGAGGGACTCGAACCCACAACCTTTGGCTCCGGAGGCCAACGCTGTCCTCTTTACGAGTCTTTGTTTTTATAGTACTTAAAGCCGTTTTTATTTTTCTCGGGTGCGATTTGGGTGCGAAAGTGTCGACGAAAAGTGCTTTAAAATTGAAAAAAATATGAGTAGACAACACTCATACGGCCTTCGCCGAGCTTCTCAAATATTTTATAGTGTAAAATCGTTTTACTATCATCACCTATCCCAGAACCTTCGCTACTGATTCAGATTTTAGAAATGAACTTCTTAGCTCTGGATTATTAAAACCCTCAATTATTGATTGTAATATCAGTTTTGATTTCTTCAATACATCATTTCTCTCTTTTGAACGCTTCTGTTTCTCAAGTACTTTGCTAAAATCAAGATAGAGCATCCACAAAAAGGTATTATGTACAGCCTCTTCCGCTTCACGAATAGCTTTTCGAAACAGTTTAGCACTTTCAGATAAAGAATCCGCATTAGCCAAGACACTCGCTTGCTTCCATAGTGCCTCTATTATTAAATCTTTTGCACCTATTTTCATAGCAAAATCAAATCCTTTTTCAGCAAATCGTTTTGCTTGGTTCTTATCACCCAATAGTAAATACAATTCACTAAGCGAAATATAGCTCCTGGTTTCATACCACAATATTCCGGAAGTTTTTGCAAGGTCAAGGACTTCATCATATTTGTCACGAGCTGATTCAAAATCTCCCAGAAGCATATAATCTTCGCCGAGGTCACGGATATTATCACACATTGCGCCTTTGTTCTGATGTTCGGTAGCCAGGGCAAGAGATTCTGAATGGAACTCAATTGCTTTTTCCAGATCGTTTAATGATCTGTAAATGTCACCAATTACATTTAAACTTCCGGGAATTTTTCTGTAATCAGCAATACTCTTTTTAATTTTTACAGATTCAGAGGCATTATCTAATGCACTTTCATATTCTCCTAGTTTCCAGTTTGCCAGACTAAGAAAATTTAATGTGGTTGATAAACCCAGGCTATCGCCAATTGATCGTTGTATTGTTATAGGCTCATTAAAATATTTCATTGCAGAAGGATAGTTCCCGATATGCCAGTATGCGAAGCCCAGGTTACTTAAACTGATGGATCGGTTGCGAGAATCATTAATTTCAAGTGTCATAGAAAGTGCTTCTGCAGAAATTTTTATCGTTTCGTCGTATTCTCCCTTTGTTGCATAGATGAATGCCTTCGTGCTTATGCAGTTAATCAATTCTTCCTTATTGTTTATAGCCTTGGCTTTTAATATTGCCTCATCACATCTTTCTGATGCAACATCAACTTTTCCAATGGTACGGTTTACCTCTGCAAATTTTCGCAATGCTCTTATTTCATCGACCTGGCTGGAAAGCTGTTGGGCAAAGTTCAAATAATTTGTAAAATTACTTAATGCTTCCTCTGAATTGCCAATTGAATTATTAACATCACCTAATCCATCTTCAACTGCCATCAGCAAAGACGAATTTTTTGTGCTGGACTGTTTAACTATCACGTTTATTTTAAGATATAGGTTTAATGCATCTTCATTGGCATAAAGATCACGCGCAAGGTTTGCTGCCCTAAGCAAGTAATCAAGCGCCCCTTCTTCCTGTCTCGAAGAGATAAGATGGTGGGCGATACGAGCAGCATATTCGTCTTTCATTGAATATTTCTCAATCAAATATGATGCTATCATCCTGTGATATTCTTCCCGAAGCTCGGGTAAAATGGAATCATACATGACCTGATGAACCATCAGGTGATCGAATCGATAAAGATTTTTTAAATGTTTTATCAAATTATGTTTTGATTCAAGAATCTGGAGCTGCTTTAGTAGATTAATTCGATTAACATCTAAACAGGTTGCAAGAGTTTCTGAAAGGAAGTATTCTCCTTCACAGGATGCAATTTCTAAAATTTCTTTCAGGTTGTCATCCAATCTGTTTAATCGTTGATATATTATATCCTGGATTTTACTGGAAATAAAAACAAATTGTTCATCCTCTCT
>JAZGCJ010000143.1:0-9903 GCA_036476895.1 Thermodesulfobacteriota bacterium | reverse complement strand
CATGTAATTGGTGGAACCGTCTCTTTTATAATATATTTAACAATTCTCATATTAATATTCTCCTACGAATTTCAAATTGATGTACTATTTTGGTTTTTATTTTGCCTAATTGGGGCATTATGTCCTGATATAGATACAAATAGCCTTTCACAAAAAATATTTTACGGAACATTAATTATTATCGATGTGTACTTCATCTCCACCGGAAGCATTGGAAAAGCCGCAGTACTTGGCTTCTTTGCCCTACTGCCTATTTTAGCTAAACACAGGGGCTGGACCCACTCTTTTTCAGCAGCATTGATAATACCATCACCTCTGGTAATTATCCCGTTTTTGAATAAAGATATGGAATTCAGTGGTATGGACTTTTATATACCCACGGTGATAGGCTATATAAGTCATCTTATTTTAGATAGGGAATTTAAAATAGTATAGATATTAATAATTATCGGATTTTAAAGATATACGGTGATAATGTAAGGCAAATCTCGTTTCTTAGTAGTTCTATCCAGTTAGAAATATTCGAATAATGCTCCTGTAGAAAAAATCCTTTTCCCAGTGTAGAAAGCTGAAGGCTTTGCTTAATTGCATAGTACTTTACGGTAAAGTTATTCTTATCTTCCATACCCGATTCATCCACAGCACTTAAAACGGAGTCAAAGATATTCCCCTGACCATCTACAAGATTCACCGATTGAGCCTGCGATCCCGTCCAAACCCTCCCCTGGGCAGCATTTTGTGCATTATCTTCAGTTATATTTCTTTCTTTTGCGACCTTGCCTACAAAATCTTTATAAAGTGCTCTCATCAATGATTCGATTTTCTCACCCTGAGCTTCCGTTAATTTTTTATTCAGCGAATAAATATCGGAGTTGCTCCCAAACTTAATAGAATCAAAGCTCACACCCAATTTTTTATAGAGATGAACAAAATTAAATTTTCCCGAAATAACACCTATGGATCCGGTTAGTGTAAAAGGACTCGATATTATTTTTTTACCGGCTAATGATATAAAATAACCGCCAGAGGCTGCATAATCGGACATAGAGACTATTACAGTTTTCTTAAGTGACAGTTCCTTAATTTCATTCCAGATAATATCGGAGGCCAATGCAGAGCCCCCTGGTGAAGAAACTCTTATTACAACAGAGTTAATACTTTTCTTATTACCCAGCATTTTAATCTGTTTAATAAAACTCCTTGCCCCTAATATCTTCATATTCCCTGTTCCCTTATTCTCGCCAATAGTTATGAGACCTGTAAAAGGTATAATAGCAATTTCATTCTTTTTACCTAATACTTTTGATTTAATATTCTTATATTTTTCGGAGACACTAATTATTTTTAAAAACTTATCATGTTTTATAATTGATAGCTTTTCATTTACATATATCGATATTTTATCCTCTAAGCCGTTTTCATAACAGGTATCGTCTATCAAGTTCCTACCCTTAGCTTCAAGAGCGGTATATGGACCGTTATTAATAGAGTCTGTTATATACTTTTTATCCATATTTCTTGATTTGGACAAGTAATCTACGAACCCCGAAGATATGTCTTGGGATATAGATTCCATCATAATCCTGTTTGATTCGGACATAGAATTCCTGGTAAATTTTTCACCGGCGCTCTTAAATTCACCAATACTCTTTATTTCCGCTTCTATTCCAACCTTATCAAATAAATTTTTTAAAAAGCTTAATTCAAAATTCAGTCCTATCAGGTTTAAAGTTGATGTGGGAGGCATATATATAATATCAGCCACAGACCCTATAAAATATTCAATGTTTCCCGGGGACTCCAGATAGATAAAGACTTTTTTCCCCCTAGATCTGACTTTTTCCAAAGCTCTTCTTATTGAATACGCTCTTGCCAGGCCTATTGATAGTGTTCTGATCCTAACCAACAACGCATCAATACCAGGTACAAATTCGACGTAGTTTAACAGCTTCTCAATTTTCCAGATTGTCAGTTTATTTTTCGAATATAAAACGCTTAAAATATTGCTTTGCTCTTCTTCAGATATATCCCCATCCAGTTCTAATTCGAGCAAGTTGAATTTCTTAATTAACTTATTGAACAAGTACTCAAGTTCCATTGTTGGTTTTTTAATCAGGAATTTGTTATATAATTAATTATTGTTCTTACCCCAAAACCGGTACCGCCCTTTGGATACCAAGTTCCACCTTTCTCGATAAAGGCAGGTCCAGCTATATCCAGGTGTGCCCAGGGTGTATCACCCACAAAATTTTCTAGAAACAAAGCAGCCGATATTGCCCCACCCCACCTTGATCCGGCATTCTTTATATCTGCAACATCACTTTTTATCTCATTCTTTAATTCATCATCGAGCGGTAGCTGCCATATCTTTTCAGCAGATTTATTAGCTGAATCAAGAATCCTGTCGCCCAAATGTTGGTTGTTTGTTATTAAACCCGCTGTATAAGGACCTAACCCCACTATACAGGCACCGGTGAGAGTAGCCAAATCAATTATTTCATCCGCTTTCAGCTTTACAGCATATGACAATGCATCCGCAAGACAAACCCTTCCTTCGGCATCGGTATTTATTATCTCTATAGATTTACCGTTATATGCATTTACTACATCATCAGGCTTATAGGCCTTCCCGCCTGGCATGTTCTCGGTAGTTGGCACCAGACAATTTACCTCTATATTTGGTTTAATCACGGATATTGCACTCATTACCGCAAGCACACATGCTGCTCCAGCCATATCCATTTTCATTGTCCTCATACTATCAGACGGCTTTAATGACAAACCACCAGTATCATACGTTATACCCTTTCCAACAATTGCAATATTCTTTTTGCTATTTCGAGGCTTATACCTGATATGAATAAATTTTGCTGGTTCTTCACTCCCCTTTGATACGGCATTAAGACCACCCATTCCCATCTTTTCTATTTCTTTTCCATCAAAAATCCTACAATTTAAGTTTGATACTCTCGATATTTTCAATGCATATTCGGATAATTTTGTTGGGGTTAAAAACATCGGTGGTTCATTAACTAAGTCCCTAGCAAAGTTAATAGCACTAGAAACTGTAAACGAATTATGAATTAGATCCCTAAAATCCTTTATCGATATCTTGCTATTATAAATATCAACACTCAACCTTCGTTCTTCGACCGGATCACCCTTGTATTTCTTAAATTCATACAATCCCAAATTAACACTTTCCATAAAACTCCTGAGGTAATCTGTTTCGGACATTATGTCCAGTAAAAAAAGGGTTCTACACTTTTTATATTTTTTTAAGTGACCGGAGGCGGTAGTAGCAATTCTGCATAAAGCCGTTATGTTTATTTCATTCTTATTACCCATTCCCAAGATTATTACTTTCTTAATTTTTTTAAAATTATGTGTATTAATAGGTAGTAAAGATCCTATTTCGGAATCAAAATTATCAAATTCAATAGCTTGATCGATAACACCAATCATTTTCTTGTTTAGCATATTTCTGTTCGTCACAGACTTACGATCCCTATATTTACCAACGAATAATAGATCATACCTTGATTCATCAATTCCCTTTTTTGCAAGATTAAATTTTATCAATATCCTCTCCATAAAAAATAAAATCAATTAAATATAACTATTAATTAAAGACACGACAAAATAAGCTTTGAAAAAATGAGACTCGTTGAGACTAGGAGATTAAAAGATGGAGTAAGGATTAGGGGATAAGGGATATGGATTAGGATGCAGGATCCACGATTCAAGATGTAGGATTATGGATTAAAAAGATGAGATTGAAAGATGGGATTATGGGGTATGGATTATGTGTTAAAGATTAACTGATATGAGATTCATTTTAACAAATTGAGATTAGAGATTGGAGATTGGAATCAACAACCTGTCTTTGCGAGCCGTTTATTGGCGAAACAATCTAATAAAAAAGAGACTAGAGATTGGATAAAAAGACTGGATTATGGGATATGGATTAAAAAGATTAAAAATCTACAATCAGTCTTTGCGAGCCATCTAATGGCGAAGCAAACTTATAAAGATGAGATTCCTTCGTCAAATCACTTATCAATAACGGAGATAAAACACTTGTTATTATACTTCTTAGTCAGCTGTGTCCTGTTTCTCTTAACCATCGAAACAGTTCTCGGAACGACTAAAGTGGAGACTTGCTGAGACTAATAGAGATTGGAGGCTCGTTGAGACAAATGGAGACTAGGAGATTAAAAGAATGGATACGGGGTAAGTAGTACACATAATCCCTATCTCATAATCCATAATCCGCTACTCAATCAATCTCCACGAATCTCATTTATTTCAATTTTTTACCTTATTAACTTTAATCCTATCAGATTGTCATTTATCCTATATATTTTTATTAAATAAATTCCCAAAGGAAATGATTATATGTCCACCATAAATTCAGTTGGTATTGCAGACCTGCCATTTAACTTCAATCAGCAAGAGATTAAAGACTTTGCAAGAACCCTATTTTCATCAAAGCGAAAAGATATAGATAAAATGATTACCGTATTTGATAATGCTATGATTCTAAACAGGCATTTTGTTCATCCAAGGGACTGGTTTGATAATGATAAAAGCTTTGTAGAAAGATCAGATTCTTTTTTAGTAAATGCAAGGTCATTTTCAATCAAAGCCGTAAATAATTGTATGGACATTGCTAATGCAGAAATTAACGATATCGATCATATAATTTTTGTGTCAAGTACCGGTGTAGCCACTCCGACAATAGACGCATTGTTAATAAATGATCTAAAACTAAACAACAATATTAAAAGAACCCCTATATGGGGACTAGGCTGCGTTGGTGGAGCAATAGGCATTAGCCGTGCATATGAGTATACAAAAGCTTATCCCGATAAAGCCGTATTACTTGTTGCTGTTGAATTTTGCAGCTTGGCTTTTCAAAAGGATGATTTCTCTAAGAGTAATATTGTTGCTGTCGCACTTTTTTCTGATGGTGTAGCTGCCAGCTTAATAACAGGGGAGGAACATAGATTATCCCCAAATTCAAGGATTAAGGTACTGGATACATTAACCACTACATATTATGATTCATTGGATGTTATGGGTTGGGAAGTTGTAGAAAATGGATTCAAGGCAATTTTCAGTAAGGATATACCAAATATCGTAAGAAATAATGTAAGAGATAGTATAGATCAGCTTGTTAAGAAAAATAACCTAAAAATTGAAGATCTAAAACATTTTATTGCCCATCCGGGAGGTCAAAAGGTATTAAATGAGTACGAAAAGTCGCTGGGATTGACAAACGGATCATTCAAGTACTCAAGAAAAGTTTTAGAAGAGCATGGGAATATGTCATCCGTAACTGTACTATATGTGTTAAAAGAATTTATTGAGGATGGTGAATATAAACCTGGAGAATATGGAATTATAACTGCGCTTGGACCAGGTTTTAGTTCCGAACTGCTGCTTTTTCAAATAGTTTAAAACTATGTTTTTTGCGGCTCTATACATTTTCTTGATTATCCAAAGAGTCTTGGAATTGTTGTGGGCCAGAAGAAATGAAAGGATTGTTAAGGCTAAAGGTGCTGTTGAGTTTGATAGGAATGGCTACAAGAATATTGTATTTTTACATGTACTGTTTTTCATTTCATTATTATTCGAAAAGATATTATTTCACAGGGAACTTAACCAATTATGGTATGTATTTCTAATAATTTTCATATTAGCACAGTTTTTAAGGTACTGGGCAATTTACAGCCTTGGATTTTATTGGAATACCAAGGTGCTGGTTATTCCCGGAGCTAAGATAGTAAATAGGGGTCCGTACAAATTTGTTAATCATCCGAATTACTTGGCCGTATTAATAGAGATTGCGGTAATTCCAGTTATTTTTTCGTGCTATTATACATCCTTGTTTTTTACAATACTGAACATATTGATCCTTAAGAGAAGGATTAAAATTGAAGAAACTGCACTAAAAAAAGCAAAAGTAGTCTGATACAATATGTTAATACTGTAAGGAGAGGTTTAAAATGGCTAATTTATATGAAGTTGGTAAGATAGATGAAATGGAGGATGGGGATATTAAGTGTATCGAGGTTGAAGATAAAGAAATAGCACTATTTAAATTAAACGGAGAGTACTTTGCTATAGATAATACATGCACACATCTGGGGGGGCCACTGTGCGAAGGTGATATAGATGGAGACAGGGTTATATGCCCATGGCATGGAGCAGAGTTCGATATAAGAACTGGAGAAGTTGCGTCGGGACCAGCAGAAGAAAATGTTGATCCCTATAAAATTGTTATTGAAAATGATTCTATAAAGATTGATATATAGAACTTACAGGTGTAACTCTTCATAAAGCTGCCCGGATGGCCTGTCTCTTGATAGATCAATGGCATATTTAAGCTCGTCTCTAAATTCGCCAGTAAGAATTAGATCTGCCAATGCAAATCCTGCACCATACGAAATCATCAAGCCCCGTCCTGTATGACCAATATTTTCATATATATTCTGAAACCCTGGCACTAAACCCAGGTATCCGGACCTGTCGGTTGTTTCGGCATAAATACCGGCCCATCCCCTTATGAACTTAACCCTCTCAAGTCTGCTAATTCTCTTCCAAAGTGGTTCCCATATATATTTAACAAACATGCTGTTTTCATCCATTCCTCCAAAAGTGAAATCAAAATTATAGCCGTAAGGTTCATCCTTATTTGAATAACCCGCTAATATATTCTGAGACTCTTGATGAAAGTAAATGTCAGAAGTGTCGATTATCATCCCATAATTTATTAAATCGAGTTCCTGTGAGTTCATAATCACAATCTGTCTTTTCCGTGGTTTTATTTTTTTATCCTCAAATCCATAAAGCGATGATATTAACGGACCCCATGCTCCAGAAGTATTTATAAAATTGTTAAATTCTATGGATATTGAATTAGCCCCGAATTCATGTCTTTCACTTTCCAATATGGCTCTTGTAAAGTCTGAAGTATCCCCGTAACTCCGTATTAATTCAGACAGGTCATATCCTGTCAAATACTCAGCTTTATCATCCTTAACAATTACATCATTTATATAAATCCTATCCAAAAAAGTCACACCTCTGCTTTTTGCTTCTTTCCTATAATATTCTCTGAGTGAGTAATGATCTAATAATCCTGATTTCCCAGAAATCGATAACCCCCGAACACCTTCAATATTGTCAACAAAAGGCAGATGCTCTGTTACTTTATTTGGATCGTAAAGTTCAACATTAACTCCAAATTCTTTATACCTTTCTAAATTGCCTTGCATTTCTCTCCAACTAGCTTCATTGTGTAACCATTTATAACCGTGTTGTCTGAACTGAAGTTTGTCTTTTATAGTTTCGTAAAAATTAATCGAATATTTACACAGTTGAATGTTTGCATTATTTCTCCACGTAGCCCTGACACCGCCCGCGTTTTTTAATGTGGAAGAATGTTCACCCTCTAAATCAATATCAACAACTGCTATACTTGCACTCTCACCCATTCTCCCCAAGGATTTCGATAATGCATAGGCACTGGACGATCCCAGTATTCCCCCACCAACAAATAAATAATCAAAATGGTAATCTGCCATGTTATATGTTTTTGTAGATATTCACTATCTTTGTTAATATTATAAATTCTCACAATTAAAAATGCAGTTAAATTAAGGTGAAATTCTTGAAAAGGGAAAATGGATTAAGACAGTTGCTCTCAAGGGAAGAAATTTTCGTTCTTCCTGGAATCTACGATTGTATAAGTGCCAGAATCGCCGAGCAGGCAGGGTTTGAAGCCATTTTCACTAGTGGTTTTGGAATATCTGCTTCTACTCTGGGGATGCCCGATTATGGTTATCTAACCGTAACAGAGATGATATGGACAGTTAAAAGAATAATAAATTCAGTGTCAATCCCGGTAATTGTAGATATTGATACAGGATATGGTAATCCCCTGAACGTAATCAGAACTGTTAAAGAGATAATCAATATTAATGCCTCCGGAGTGATTATTGAAGATCAGGAATGGCCTAAGAAGTGTGGACATTTTGAAAATAAAAGTGTTGTTCCTAAGCAAGAGCATATCGAAAAGATTAAATCCGCAGTAGAAGCAAGACAAAACCATAATTTATTGATAATTGCTAGAACCGATTCACGAGCAGTTAATGGTTTAAAAGACGCTATCAAAAGGGGAGAATTATATATAGATGCCGGAGCTGACATGCTATTTATTGAAGCTCCAGAAACAACTGAAGAATTAGAAGAAATAGCTAAAGCCTTCCCTGATACTCCATTACTTGCAAACATGGTAGAAGGAGGGAGAACACCACTTCTATCGGCAAGTAAGCTGCAGGATATGGGTTATAAGATTGCCGTTTATCCCGTTTCAGGATTATTTTCATCGACCTTGGCGATAAATAGATGCTTTGAGTATTTATTTAATAATAAATCAACAGAAGGGTTTAGTGATATGTGGAAATTCGAACGATTTGAACAGTTTATAGATAAGCCAAGTCATATCGTACTCGAGAAAAAGTTTTCTACAAAGGCAAATTCTGATTAGTATCATAAACAATCTTACCGTTTAAAATCAATTCTCCATTTTCATATTTCGCATTTAATTTATAAAAATCACCATCTTCCACTAATACTTTCTTTTCAATTAATTTTTCAATAAGTTCATCAGTTTCTTTAACAACCTGCTTATTTATTTCTTCATCTTGATTTCCGGACTCTTTTAGCTCCATATCAAATTTATCCTTTTCCAGATTTTCTAATACCGTTCTTAAAAGAGATTTAGGGATTTTTAAATTTGTTTGTCCTTTTAAATGCTGTAGTGCAAGTAACGGATTTTGTGATAGTTCTTTACTATCTCCATCTATATATATTGATAGATCTCCGCTTATTTCACCATCCTGTGTCATAAGATAAAGTTTTGGTATTGTAATTTTTGGTGATTTTTCAATTAATTTAGGAAGAATTTTCATTAATTGCCCCATAATTATTAATTTATTCTGCTCGGGATTTTTTGATTCGGATACTTCATTTACCAGATTCTGAATATTGACTATAGATTCTTGATCAATATTGTCTATTTTTATTTCATACTCCCCGGGACCTGCCTTAAAATCGTTAACAATAATATTCTCAAGCTTTGCAATATATGAAGAATCGATGGTGTCTTTTTTGTCAGTTGAATTTCCCACGAATTCAAATTTGTCCAGAATTAAGGATATTGCATTCGTGGATTTTAATACAAAATTTTCAATCAGGAAAAAGGATTTTCCGATAGGCAAGCTTGGAGCTCCTTTAATATACATAAAATCTGCATTTGATTTTATCCCTTTAATACTCAATTCCAATTTCTCACCGTCGTCTTCAGATCCCAGATTTAAATCTAAGCCAGGGGAGAAGATGCTAGTTATAACTCTATTTTCATCCAGATAAAAAACGGCGTTACCTTTCATACCTTTCCAGTTAAATGAATTACTGTTATAAGAACCTTTTTTACTTGGAATTGAAAATTCGGTATTAACACTATTACCAAATGAGATCTCTGTTATTGCATATAAAAGAGGCAACTGATCGAATAAGGCTTCAATTTCTCCAATTGAATATGAAGGCTTTATTACAACTTTTGTATCAACATATGCTAATGCAAATTTAAAAACTGTATTGCCATTCATTGATTTAAAATAAGTGATAGGACCATGATAAATAGTATCCTCTTCGGTTATTTCAACTAAATCTACGGGGCCGTATTTAATAATATATTCCGTATTTGCATTAGATTTAAAAATCCCCCTTTCATAATTTTCACGCTTAACAACAAGATTAGCAATTTTAGATGATTGTTCAATTAATTTGTTATACTCTTTTTCCGCTTGAATACCAAAGTAATAAGGAAGT
>JAZGCJ010000142.1:0-2014 GCA_036476895.1 Thermodesulfobacteriota bacterium | reverse complement strand
CATTTGGGACTATTATGGGTTCTTCAAGTCTACCTATTATTTTGGTTGGATCCGCCAAATCCAACAATTCTATCCCAATGCAATATTTCCTCATAGGTCCTACACCATGTGTCAACAAGATCCAACCCGCATCTGTTTCAATAGGAGATCCGCAATTTCCGATTTGTATAAATTCCCAGGGACGGGTTGGTGTCTGTATAATTTTTGACTCTTGCCAGAAATGGAGATCGCCTGAAAACATAATATGATTGTTTTCACCGTCCAGACGGGAGAGCATAACGTATTTTCCATTAATAAGCCTCGGGAAAAGTGCCATTCCTTTGTTTTGAACCGCCTTGCCATTAAGTGTAATCATCTTAAATGTTAAAAAATCCTTTGTCTCAAGCATTTGTGGTAGTATCTTAACTCCGTCATAGGCGGTGTATGTAGCATAATATGTAACAGTACTATCCTCATTAATAAAGCGTACAAAACGCGCGTCTTCTATACCACTACTTTCGCTTTCTATTACAGGGTATATGACCCTTTCAGATATCTGGCTATCTGGACTAAACATTATTTCATAATTAGATCTTGCAAGCCACTGCATCATCTCCACACCTTCGTATTGGTTGATTCCCGAAAAGAGATGAACATCCTTGAGCTTGTCAATTTTTTCCTGCAGCGATAGAAACGTGAATTCCGTGGGCAATTGTTCAAGTATATACTGTGTAACTTCATTACATGCTTCCATTTCATTCAGTTTTAGTTGAAATAGGCATTTGTTATAAATCGGATTCGGATGGATTTCAGGTGTTTCTGCAAAACGGCTTACCTGATCTATGGAGATATAATTGTCTTTGCGTATAGTGCCGCTTCTAAATTCGATAGATGATATGTGACCTTCACCCGTAGCCCGCAAACTCATGATAAATCGAGCTTCGCTACCATTTACGCCGTTTTGGTCTGGGTGCAGGACAATAGAAGGATTAAAAAGTGCGGCAGCCTCAATGGAATATTCCTTTGTAAAATAGGATCCTAGTAATAATTTTCTTTCCAATGATAAGGAGTCTTTTTGTGGTATAAAATGCTCAATATGTTCATAATGCTTTTCAAGAGAATCTTCAAATCTTCTATGACGTCCTGAAAACTCATCAATTACGCTGTTATAAAGTTTCACTACTTCATTTTCAGGCAGATTTAACACCATATTAATAACTTTTCTTATACGCTTTATAGAACCAGGAATATGCTGTCTGGTTATTACACGGGACTTTGTTGAGTTAAAAAACGTTCTACTTCTCTGGACAATTAGTTGGTTTTTCTTTAATAACATACAGCTATTCCTTCATTTATTATTTATGCTGAATTTTGGTAACTAGAAATAAAAAAGGTACTTACAAAAAGAGTAGATAAATGATAAAATATTTTCAAGAACAACGAAATAGATATTAGCAATTTGGAGCAAATATTGTACCATAATATAAAATTCAAGACAAATGTAAGATTCAAAAATAGAAAAGACAAAAAATGATGTCTTGCAATTAATGTACGGCATTGTAATATCATCCAGAAAACATAGAATTATGAAAATCGCATTTATATCAACATATCTTCCTGTACATTGTGGAATAGCAACCTATACAGATTATTTGATTCAGGGTATAAGAAAAATAGACCCTGCATTAGAAATCAGAGTCGTTGCTGAAAAGGGAGCTGATTCCGTCAAGCAGGAAAGATTTGAGGTAAGTCCCTGTTGGGACAGAAATGAAGATTACATACAACCTATTATTTCACATACAAAAAACGTTGATATAGTCCACATTCAACAGGAATGCGGAATATACGGCCTTGATGAAAGATTACCTTCTGTACTTCGTGAATTAGACGCTAACGCCCAAAAGGTATTAACCATCCACTGTGTACGGCCTGCTCAATTTTCAAGAATAGGAATTGCCGAAGAAAATTTCATCAAGGAAATTGCTCAACTTGCCGATCAGGTAATCATACATCTTGAATCACAAAAAGCAATTTT
>JAZGCJ010000141.1:0-6550 GCA_036476895.1 Thermodesulfobacteriota bacterium | reverse complement strand
AAAATAGACACCAGTATCTTTTTCTTCGATCAAGATGGTAATAAGGTATTGTTTGAGGAACTGTTTGTAGATGATTTGCCGGTTGTATTAAGCCCTGTGTATTTTAGTTGTCCACGAGTTTGCACATTTACAACGGATGGGGTTTTAGAAACTTTAAATGGGCTTGAATCATTATCATTGGGAAAAGATTTTAAACTCGTTTCATTTAGCTTCAATCCTGAAGATAAACCCGAATTAGCCAAAGAGAAAGCGGAGAAATATGAAAAATCTTTGATTGAAAACCATGTACCAAATAAAAATTGGTATTTTTTAACGGGTGATAGCACAAACATAAACAAGCTCACAGATGAAATAGGCTTTAATTTAAAAAAAGATTGGAAAGAATATGCACATCCTACGGCTTTAATCGTGTTGACACCTGATGCTGAGATTTCCCGTTATCTGTACGGAATTGAGCATAACCCAAGGGATCTTAAACTTGCTTTGTTGGAAGCTTCAGATGGCAATATCGGAAATTCTAAATTGTTAAATAAAGTTTTGCTTTTCTGTTATCAGTTTGACCCGGATGGTAAAAAGTATGCACTACAGGCATTAAATGTTGTAAAGGCAGGAGGAGTTTTAACATTGTTGTCTCTGTGTGGAATTCTAGCATATTTTTGGATAAGGGAAAAGAAAGGTTCTCAATAGATATGGAGGTATGAATAAGGGAGATGAGCTGGTTACCCGAAGCAGCTTCAAACTTTGCTGAAAGAGTCGATAACGTACTAATATTTATTACGGTAATTTCATTGATTTTTTTCATCCTGATTACTGCATGTCTTGTATATTTTTCCATAAAATATAGAAAAAAGAGTGATGATGATGAAACACCTTATATCACAGGTAATGAAACACTTGAGATAATATGGACTTTGGTTCCATCTGTATTGCTGATAATTATTTTTATTTGGGCTTTCTTGGTATATAAAGATATGAGAACTCCGCCGAAAGATGCGATTGAAATTAATGTCGTTGCCAGACAATGGCTGTGGCAATTCGAATATGGCAATGGCTTAAAGACAATTAACGAGTTGTATCTTCAAAAAAACAGGCCAGTTCGTCTTGTAATGAGGGCAGAAGACGTAATTCATAGTTTTTTTGTGCCTGCATTTAGGGTTAAACAGGACATATTACCTGGCAGGTATACTCAGCTCTGGTTTACGCCGACAAAGATAGGAACCTTTAATCTGTTTTGTGCTGAATATTGTGGTACCGGTCACTCGGCTATGTTAGCTAGGGTAAATGTTTTAAGTCCGGAATCCTACGATAGGTGGGCGAAGGGGGATGAGGTAGAAGACACCATAATCGGCGTCCAGGGACTCTCTCTCTCGGAAAAGGGAGAAAAACTCTACAAGGAAAGGGGCTGTAACGCCTGTCATAGTATTGATGGGAGTGTTCTGGTAGGTCCATCATTCAAGGGATTATTTGGAAGAAAAGGCGAATTTCAGGATGGATCAAAATACAAGGCTGATGAAAACTACATAAGGAATTCAATATTAAATCCTCAAGGACAAATTGTACAAGGTTATCAGCCTGTCATGCCTTCTTATAAAGGCATACTAAGTGGCGACGATGTCACAGCAATTATAGAGTATATGAAAACATTGAAGTAATTTAGGAGGGGTTTGAAATGGCTAATCATACGGTAGCAGCCGACACAATTTATGTTTCATTTTTAGAGAAAAAGGGGTTTCTTTCATGGTTATACACTACTGACCATAAAAGAATTGGAATACTATATCTTGTATCAATTTCTACTTTTTTTCTTATAGCAGGTGCAATAGCTTTATTAATGAGATTTGAGCTGCTGACTCCTGAGGCAGATTTTATTAATCCTCATACCTATAATGTTCTCTTTACACTTCATGGCTCGATTATGGTATTTTTCTTCATAGTTCCGGGGGTTGCAGCAAGTCTGGGCAATTTCTTGATTCCGTTGATGATAGGGGCACCGGATGTTGCCTTTCCTAAATTGAATATCGGCAGCTATTGGATATATCTACTCGGGGCACTAATTTTACTATTTGCTTTATTGAAACCTGCCGATACAGGGTGGACTTTCTATACGCCGTACAGCACGTCAACAGATACAGATGTTGTGTTAATGACGTTAGGAATTTTTGTCCTCGGTTTTTCGTCGATTCTTACCGGATTAAATTTTGTTGTCACAATACATAAGATGAGAGCGCCCGGGATGACCTGGCACCGCCTGCCGCTGTTTATATGGGCATCTTATGCAACGGCTTTATTACAGCTTCTTGCTACTCCTGTTGTTGCAATAACACTGTTACTGCTTGTTGCTGAAAGAACCTTGGGTGTCGGCTTTTTTGATCCGGCAAAGGGTGGTGATCCTGTTCTCTTTCAAAACTTCTTCTGGTTTTATTCTCACCCTGCGGTATACATTATGATTATTCCCGCAATGGGCATTATTTCGGAAATTCTTCCTGTATTTTCTAGAAAACCGATTTTCGGATATAAGGCTATAGCTTATTCAACTCTGGCGATTTCATTCATCAGTTTCTTTGTTTGGGCTCACCATATGTTTACAAGCGGCATATCAGAGTTAGCTGCAACCATATTCTCATTTTTAACGTTCTTGGTGGCTATTCCCACAGCCATAAAGGTGTTTGCCTGGACAGCCACATTGTATAAGGGATCGATAACGCTTCACTCCTCAATGTTGTATGCACTTTCTTTTGTATTTCTCTTTACAATTGGTGGGCTGACCGGTGTTTTTCTTGGGGCACTGGCTGCCGATATTCATCTTCACGATACATATTTCATAGTTGCTCATATGCACTATGTTATGATAGGGGGTACCGTGATGGGATTTTTTGGAGCTTTACATTTTTGGTACCCTAAATGGTTTGGGAAAATGTTTAATGAGGCTGTGGCCAAGCTCGCCTGGTTCTTTGTTTTTATAGGGTTTAATGTGACTTTCTTTCCACAATTTTTTGCCGGTGTACAGGGTATGCCGAGGAGATATGCTACTTACCCCGAAGAGTTCAGATCTATGATGGAGCTTTCAACTTATGGTTCGTGGATTTTAGGTGTTGGTGTACTTATTATGACTGTTAACTTACTGGTTGGTTTGTTCAGGGGAGAGAAAGCAACTGATAACCCGTATAACTCTCTTTCTCTTGAGTGGCAGTGTTCATCGCCACCACCTCATGAAAATTTTGAAAAACAACCTATAGTAACCGACTGGTCATACGGTTACGGAACTAAAAAAGGAGCTGAAGCCTAAATGGAACATGTTGAGACAGAACATACGCATGGTATTCATATAGACCCTAAAGTAGAATATGAGTCCTCAAAATTTGGGATGTGGCTGTTTCTCGGTACGGAGGTTTTATTATTCGGGGGATTATTTGCCACATATGTAATATTTCGTGCTAAATATCCTCAACTCTTTTATGAGCAACACCTTGCATTGAATCGGCCGCTGGGCGCTGCAAACACCATTATTTTAATATGTAGCAGTCTAACCATGGCACTTGGGGTGGCTACAATTAAATATGGAAAAAGCAAATTAGCCGGCATAATGATTTTGCTTACTATACTTCTGGGAATTGCTTTCGGGGTTAATAAATATGTTGAGTATAGTGCTAAATTTGAACATCACATATATCCGGATACCAGCATCTTTTATGCGCTTTATTTTATGATGACAGGTCTTCATATGCTGCACGTTTTTATAGGCCTGTGTGTTTTAGCTGTAATTATGGTGTTAACGTTCAAGGGGAAATTTACATCATCATATAATACTCCAATTGAGGTTGGAGGTTTGTATTGGCACCTTGTAGATTTAATATGGATCTACCTATTCCCTTTACTCTATTTAATCGGATAACGGAGGTAAATGAAATTGACCACAGAAACACATGAACTTCATGGATCAGGGTATAAAGTCTACTTTCTCGTTTGGTCTGCCTTAGTAGTTCTAACTGTAGTTACCGTATACGTCTCTTACATTGATTTTGGAATTTTTAATATTGTTCTTGCAATGGTGATTGCTTCAATTAAGGCTACTATAGTTGCACTTTATTTTATGCATTTGAAATTTGAAGATTCCCTTACATGGGTGTTCGCTTTGTATCCTCTTTGCCTGCTCTTCTTACTTATCGCTATGACCATGATAGATACCTTTACAAGACAAAATGTATTACCATACTAAATTAGATGATTGGCAAAATTGCCTTAATTGCTATTTTTGTCCTTCTTGTTTGGGGTAATCTTGTTGCTGGGTTAAAAGTGGGGTTGGCATGTCCCGATTGGCCTCTTTGCCATGGTAAGATTCTACCACCATTTAGATGGGATATCTTCTTTGAATTTATGCACAGGGTAATAGGTGCTGCAACTTCGATTATACTGATCATTCTCAGTTATAAAAGGTTCAGAACATACATTGGCTGGGCGAAGCTTATTCCTTTAGTATTAGTTTTTTTATTAATTTTTCAAATTTTACTCGGCGGTCTGGTGGTCTTATTTAAGCTGCCGGTTGATCTTACTACATTTCATTTTGGAAATGCCATTCTAATATTTTTGCTTACGCTTTATATGGCTTTTTTTGATGGGATAAAACGGAGAACCGCTTTTAATTTTCATGGAAAAGGCTTCCCTTTTTTCCTCTTGGGATTTGTAGTCTTTTTACAGGCGGTTTTAGGTGCTTATGTAAGACATTCGGAGTCTGGTTTGGCTTGTCCGGATTTTCCCACATGTTTGGGTTATTGGGTACCTCCGGATCTAAAAGGGATTGTTCTAAATCATTTCGCTCATAGAGTTCTGGGTTATTTAATATTTGTTATCTCTGCTTTTATACTGTACTTGTCTTATTCGAGCTTAGAATTTAAAAGCGTGAGGAGAAACTCCACCTTTATCTTTTTTCTTATTGTATTTCAGATACTGCTTGGTGTTCTTGTCGTATATTCCAGGCTGAATTTTGGAGTGACAGCTTTACATCTTTCCTTTGCACTTTTAATCCTCTCGATTTCCTTTTACACTTGGTTTCAACAAATGTTGCCAACAAGGGTATAATGCTGGAATGGAAAAGGTCGACCGAACCCCTGCAAAAATTGTAGTTTCCACCATACTATTACTCAAACCCGGAATCATTGTCAGCGTTGCTTTTACCGGATTTGCCGGGATGGTTGTGGGATATCGAGGACTACCTCCTTTGAATCTGGCAGTGTTGGGAATAATTTCCCTGTTATTGAGCGCCGGCGGTTCTGCGGTATTAAATAATGTGCTGGATCAACAAATGGACTTACTTATGGATAGGCTTAGCAAAAGGGTTGAGGCGCTGAAAGTCCTTGGAGAAAGAACCGCAGTAGCTTTTTCGGTTATTATTATACTGATCTCACTTTTTATATCCGCAGTTTATTTAAACTATGTAGCTACTATTCTGATATTATGTGCTATTTTGAGCTACACACTTCTATATACTCTTTACTTAAAACGTAGCTCACCTTTCGGAACTATTCTCGGTGGGATACCGGGAGCTTTACCTGTATTGATCGGGTATTCGGTAGTCAAGCCAAACATTGGTATAGACGGTTTAATACTATTTATTTTTATGATACTTTGGCAGCCTCCTCATTTTTGGGCATTAGCTCAAAAATACAAAGACGACTACAAGAAAGCAGGCGTACCTGTTATGCCGGTGGCAATGGGAACGAAGTACACCAATATGTTAATTCTTCTATATTCAATTTCGTTATTACCGCTATCTTTAACCTTTTGGTTTATGGGGTATTGCTCTCAATATTATGCAATTATAGCTATAGTCCTGGGAATATATTTTGAATATGTGATAGTTTTGAGTGTAATAAGAAACAGAGGATACGGCAGAGTGTTCGGAGCATCGATACTATATATGTTAGCTATTATGGCTTCTTTGGTAGTTGATATAGCTTTAAATCCTGTAATTCGGGTTGTTACATCTTGATTTTGGTCTCAGTTTAGCTTCTTTAATATCTCTGTAAATTCCTGGTAAGGTTTTTCTAGAGTTCTTATTGCATCTATCCAAAAATCAGGTTTTGTAAGATCCTTTCCAATTGTTTTTTTTGCAACATTCTCGGCAGTGTCTGAACCGGACAGTCTTAGGAATTCCTCATACTTATTTAGGAACTCCCTTCCCTCTTGTTTAAATATTGAAAACAACCCGCGGCTTAAAAGGTAGCCGAAAGTGTAGGGGAAATTATAGAAAGTGACACCGGTAATATAAAAATGAAGTTTTGAAGCCCAGAAATATGGATCTTCACCACCCTCTTCAAGTATGTCTCCAAAAATCTGTCTCTGAGTTTCTACCATCAATTCTTTTAATTTACTTACGGTAAGTTCTCCGTTTTGCCTTAGCTCGTACAATTTTTTCTCGAATTCAAACCTTACCGGTATGTCCATTAAATATACAGCACCGTGGTTAATCTCCATATCGAGTATTAATGCTTTTTGCTCATCCTTAATATTTTTGTCGCTTATTAATCCTTCGGATAGTATCATTTCGGCAAAT
>JAZGCJ010000140.1:0-2355 GCA_036476895.1 Thermodesulfobacteriota bacterium | reverse complement strand
AATTTAGCTAAACTTCTTATACATTCCTCGCTAATATTAATTTCAATTTTAGATGAGCCAATAGTCAAAGCTTTTAAATTGGTATGTTGTCTTAAACTTATAAAATCTTTTAACCCTAATTCATTACCAAGTAATAATAATACTTCCAATTAAGCATTGGATAGGTGCGAAAAGATTAAATATTATTGAAGTAGCTACTAATTATTTACCTTTAATATATATAGACATAGCCTCTACATGATCAACAGTTTCAGCAACTGCTGCCCTGCAAGCTCTTGCGTAGCTTTTTGGTAGGTCATCTTTTAATAGTTCGCCATCATGAACAAATTCATAAATTTCACCATAATGGTGAATTTCATTAGGTCCTATTCTTTTCATTATATGCCATTGCCTGAGATCGTCTGTTTTCGATATACCCATAGCCCCTATTATCTCAGCAACACTTTCAACTGTTCCTTCGTGATACGCCGCGACCCTTTGTTGTTTATCCGAAACTACCAAGCCGGCCACAAGATTGGGGTTTTGTGTGGTTACTCCTACAGGACAGTGATTGGTATTGCATCTTAACGCTTGAACGCAGCCAAGAGCCATCATCATTGCTCTTGCAGAATAACATAGATCGGCCCCCAGACTAATCATTTTTACAATACCAAATCCCGAAGCGATTTTGCCGCTTGAAATTATTTTAATCTTATCTCTAAGGGAAAAACCTACAAGAGCATTGTGAATGAAAATGAGACCGGCTATTAAGGGTGTTCCTATGTGATTAGAAAATTCTAGAGGTGCTGCCCCAGTTCCTCCTTCTCCTCCATCAACTGTAATAAAATCGGGATAGATACCTGTCTTATGCATCGCTTTACATATCGAGAGAAACTCTCTCCTTTTTCCAACACATAATTTGAATCCTGTTGGTTTGCCTCCAGACAGCTCTCTCAGTTTCTGGACAAATTCCAAAAGACCGATAGGAGTGGAAAATTCCTTGTGAGCGGGGGGAGATATTACATCTTTTCCCATAGGCACGTTTCTAATCTCGCTTATCTCTTTTGTTATCTTTGCAGCCGGTAGTATTCCTCCATGACCTGGTTTGGCTCCTTGAGAAAGTTTTATTTCTATCATCTTTACATTTTCAATATTTGCTTCTTCTGCAAACTGTTCTGGACAAAAATTTCCCTCTACAGTCCTGCAGCCAAAATAACCTGTTCCAATCTGCCAAATTAAATCACCTCCCTGATGATGATATCTGCTTATGCCGCCTTCTCCTGTATTATGTGCAAAATTGCCAATTTTAGCCCCTTTATTTAATGCTATTATGGCATTTTTACTAAGCGCCCCAAAACTCATTGCCGCCACATTAAGAATGCTTGCAGAATATGGAATTTTACACTGAGGGCCACCTATATTAACCCTCAAGTCAGAAGGATTTACATGTACCGGTTTCAATGAATGATTTACCCATTCGTAACCCACTTCATATACATCTTTTCGTGTGCCAAACGGAAGGGTATCCAGAGTTCGTTTGGCCCTTTGATAAACTACCGATCTCTGCTCCCTGCTAAAGGGAACACCATCGGAATTTGATTCTATAAAATACTGATTTATCTCAGGACGAATTAATTCGAAGATATATCTTAGGTGGCCAATAAGTGGGAAGTTCCTAAGCACTGAATGCTTGGTCTGGAAGAAATCCCAGAGGCCTAGAATGACCAAAGGGCCTATAATTAATAGCGACCATAGAATATTAGGATAAAAAAAACTCGATGAAACAATAATTAACAGAATTACAAAGACAGAGATTATGAATTGTTTTCTCATAGCACTTTTCTCCTTTTATTTTAATTACATATAAAAGAATACCTTATATAAAGGTTCTAAAGTGGTGTATAAGTAATTTGTTTTAAGAGAAGAAATATATACGGCCGTATACAAGTTTACAGATCAGCCGTTTTAAGAGGGGCGGTAGCGAAATTAACTCCAAATCTCTTGCACCATATAATAACCGACCGGTATTCGTTTGGATTAATGTCTTGAGGGATCTCATAATTCTGGTTGCCTATGTTTCCTTTCATTGAACCCAGAGATATGTATTTTGAGTTTTTAACAGAATCATCGTCGTGTGAATTATCGACTTCAACAAGGTATATTACTACTTCGGGCCTGTTTGAACCCTCAAACTCAGTTAACCTCAATATACGCTTTCTGTCGGTAAGTTTATAAGTTTTTGCAGTCTCTTGTTTAATTTATATACTTGTTTTAAATTAGAGCTCTTCCAACAATTTATGTATAAAGGATATAAACTAATATGAAAATAGCATTTTCAGGAATTAATATTCAAGAAGGTAAAATGAAATATGATGA
>JAZGCJ010000014.1:0-29515 GCA_036476895.1 Thermodesulfobacteriota bacterium | reverse complement strand
ATTTAACACTCTTACAGGGCAGGAGGGAATCGAACCCCCAACCGCTGGTTTTGGAGACCAGTGCTCTACCAAATTGAGCTACTGCCCTTAGATCAATTTCACAAATTAATCAGTAATTTTAGTAACTACACCTGCTCCCACTGTCCTACCACCTTCCCTTATCGCAAACCTCAACTGCTCCTCCATCGCAACCTCGCTTATCAACTCCACATCCATATTCACATTGTCCCCAGGCATCACCATCTCCACCCCCTCTGGTAACGTTATCGACCCCGTTACATCCGTCGTCCTTAAATAAAACTGCGGCCTGTACCCCGGAAAAAATGGCGTGTGGCTTCCCCCCTCCTCCTTCTTCAATACATATACCTCCGCCTTAAACATCTTGTGCGGTTTTATACTCCCAGGTGCCGCCAACACCTGTCCCCTCTCTACCTCGTCCTTCCCTACCCCCCTTAACAATACCCCAACATTGTCCCCCGCTACCGCATCGTCCAATATTTTTCTGAATGTCTCTAAACTTGTTGCCACCGTCTTGCGCGTCTCCCCAAATCCCACTATCTCCACCTCGTCCCCTGACAATATCTTCCCCCTCTCCACTCTGCCTGTCGTCACCGTCCCCCTACCACTTATCGTAAACACATCCTCTATCGCCATTATAAACGGCTTGTCCATATCCCTCTTTGGCTCTGGGATATAACTGTCCACCGCCTCCATTAACTCCGTTACCTGCCCCTCTGCCACCTCATCCCCCTCCAGAGCCTTCAATGCACTTACCTTCACCACCGGTACCTCATCCCCTGGAAATCCATACTGACTTAATAACTCTCTTATCTCCAACTCCACTAACTCCAATAACTCCTCATCTTCCATCATGTCCACCTTGTTCAATGCCACCACCATATACGGTACCCCTACCTGCCTCGCTAACAATATATGCTCCCTCGTCTGAGGCATCGGCCCATCCGGTGCACTTACCACCAGTATCGCCCCATCCATCTGTGCTGCCCCAGTTATCATGTTCTTTATATAATCCGCATGCCCAGGACAATCTATATGCGCATAATGCCGCTTGTCCGTCTCATACTCCACGTGCGCTATGCTTATCGTTATCCCCCTCTCTCGCTCCTCTGGTGCCTTGTCTATCTCATCAAACTCTACAAACTCTGCCTGCCCCTTCTTCGATAATACCTTCGTTATCGCTGCCGTTAATGTCGTCTTCCCATGATCCACATGCCCTATCGTCCCTACGTTTAAATGTGGCTTCACCCTCTCAAATTTAGCCTTCGACATCTAACTTTACCTCCTTTGGTTTGTAAACATTATTATTATTATTCAAATATACTGAGCCCACGAGCGGACTTGAACCGCCGACCTCATCCTTACCAAGGATGTGCTCTACCGACTGAGCTACATGGGCCATATTGAGCGGGAGACGGGACTCGAACCCGCGACCCTCAGCTTGGAAGGCTGATGCTCTAGCCAACTGAGCTACTCCCGCATCATGGGGAGGGCAGGATTCGAACCTACGTAGGTTTATACCGGCAGATTTACAGTCTGCTGCTTTTGACCACTCAGCCACCTCCCCCAAGTAACACAATTTATTAATAATTTCCATAAATATTTATAATATAAAAGCAGCTAAACGAGCTGGCGAAGGGATTTGAACCCCCGGCCTGCTGATTACAAATCAGCTGCTCTACCACTGAGCTACGCCAGCTAAAATAATTCGATATACGGACTATTACATATTTTCTCGGAAAGAAATATAATATAAACTGACTATAATAACATGAAAATAAAAAGGATGTCAAACATATAATAATTTAAGTGGGTTATATGAAAAAATCTTTTTATAATTTTACTTAAGACAAATTTATTTTTAAAAATTGTCCATACATCTATTAAACAATCGAAGCAATTATATTCGCTTCAGCAACTTTATTCCCATCTACAGAAGCAAGTGCATTAAACTTAACAACTTTTGATCTTTTTCTAGAAATCTCTACCAGGAGATTGACCTCATCTCCCGGATTTACGGGCCTTCTGAATTTAACATTTTCCAGACCCATTAGATAGCACCTTTTATTGTTTCCATTAGCGTCATTTTCAAGGAAAGATGCAAAGAATAGTATTCCACCTGCCTGTGCCAACGCCTCCACAATAATTACACCAGGCACTATTGGATTTCCAGGAAAATGTCCCTTAAAGAACTCTTCATCAGAATTGAATTTTTTAAAAGCTCTTATTTTTGTTCCGGGAACAATTTCTAATACCTTTTCAACAAATAAGAAAGGTTCCCTATGTGGAATATAACGCTTTATATCTTCTTCGTTCAGCATAGTAAATCCGATTTTATAATTAATTATTGCTTAGCATCGTATGCTTGAATTACCATATCGGTAACATCCGCACTTTTACTCGAGTAAACAACTCCCCCTTCAATCTTCTCTATTATAATAGCATAATCCCCGGAGTCGCCAATCTGTTTTAATATACCTTCAATGTCTCTTAGAATTTTTTGTGTTAGTTCAAAATCTTTCTTCTGCAATTCTTCTTTAAAATCTTCCTGTGTTCTAAGAAGATCTTTCTCTTTTTTGTCAATATCTTCAGCTTTTTGTTTTCTGGCAGATTCGGACATTACCTGCGCATTTTTTATAAAGTCTTCTCTCAGACTATCCACATTTCTCTTCTTGCTTTCAATAATAACCTTTTTTTGCTGGAACTCTTTTTCAAAAGATGCTTTAGCAGCTTTTCCAGCCTTGGAATCTCGAATTACCTTTTGCAAGTCAATATAGCCAACCTTTGTTTCTTGAGCACTCGCAACAGCTACAAAAAGCACAGCTAAAAATATTGTCAAACTAATAATTCTCATTTTAAATCTAACCTCCTTTATTATCTAGAACAATGTCCCAATAGTAAACTGAATTTCATAACTATCTTCATCGGGGAGCCTATTTCCAATTGGAAATCCGACTTCTAATCTCAATGGTCCAAGTGGAGAAAGCCATCTGAGGCCTAATCCAACATCCTTTCTTAGATTATTAGGATTAAAGCTTAGTTTCTCTCCATCATTAAAAGCATTGCCAATATCAAAAAATAACACTCCTTTCAATCCTACCTGTGGTATGATCGGAATAATATAGTCTACAGAGAATAATAGCTCTTGAACACCACCTATTATAATAAAATCACCGTCTTCAGTTGGCACTCTTGGACCTACCCTTCTAAAAGCAAAACCTCTTAATGAATTCGGCCCACCCAGAAAAAACCTTTCCGATACTATCAACTCCTCACCAAGATTTCTAAAATCAATTACACCGTATCTGCCAAGCACCGATATATAATGATTGAATAACAAAGGATACCAAAACCTACCAGACAAAGTATATTTTATAAAGTCTATCCCACCTAAAGGACCACCCGCATACTCTATTGCAGTTCTACTAAGAATACCTTTTGTAGGATCAAGCAGATTATTTCTAGAATCCCAAGTAAAACCAATACCAAGTGCGCTTATAGTTTGAGTTCCGGTGCTTATTATTAATTGTGCATCTTGGTTAACACCGGAAATATCCACGCTTTCTAATCTATACGAAACAAATGAAAAAAGATCTTTCCAAATTCTTCTGCCAACCGCTAATCTTCCACCCCATGATTTCCTTTCAAAATCTCTGAATCTCCTTTCAGTTCTAAATAGCGATGCATCAAGAGTATAATCTGTGTCAAACAGGTTAGGATCCTGATAATTTAATATAAACAACTGAGTAACCCCACCTAACTGAGCATTAAGTGAAAGCCTCTTGCCATATCCAAATAAATTGGATTCTTGTATTTGCCCTGCAAGTATGAAGGTCTCAACTGAACTGAAGCCTCCGGCAATACTGAAGAATCCAGTTGGTCTTTCTTCAACTTTAACCTTTAAATTTACTTCACTATCGGTACCGGGAATCCTTTCGGTGGCAACTTCAACATTTTCTTCAAAAAAGCCCAATCTGTTTACACGTGATTTTATTGCTTGAATTCTTGATGCATTGTAAAGCTCTTGTTCTTGAATTGGTATTTCTCTTCTTATAACATTATCTCTTGTTCTTATATTCCCAACTATATCAATATCTCGTACAAATACTTCGGGTCCCTTTTCCAAGAAAAAGTCAATTGAAACCATTAAATTCTCTTTATCAATACTGAATTTAGGATCTACATTTGCAAAAGCATAACCTTTGTTCCCGTAAAAAGTTGTTAATGTGGTTATATCCCCTGACAGCTTACCTCCACTAAACACATCACCTTTTTTCAGACTTATAACCTCAAATAGTTCTTCAGGAGTTCCAGTTAATTCACCACTAAAATTAATTGAGCTGATCTTATATTGGTTTCCTTCTTCAATTCTAAAGGTAATAATAAAGCCTTCTTCTTCATCGCTATACACAATCTCAGGTTTCCCAACGTTTACATCAAGAAAACCATTATCGATATATACCGATCTAATCCTTTCTGTATCTTTTTCTATCTCATCGAGATTGTATAAACCTTTTTTCGTTATAAATGAAAAGAGACCCTTCGGACGTGAGTAAATTTTATCTTCTATCTCATCAGATTTGATTGAATCGTTTCCTTTGAATTCAACTTTCTTTATATACGCTTCTTTTCCTTCTTTAATATCATATGTGAGACTCACAGTCCCTTTTCCCTCGGGCTCAATGCTGTAATCAATCCTAGTACCAACCAAACCTTTTTTATCATACAGTTTTTCTATTGCTTTCAGGCTTTGCTTAACCTTTTCTAATTCAATAATTCTTCCCTCTCGTACAGTTATTACTTCAAGGATATCCTTACTATTGATTTCATCGTTTCCAACCACACGAAGATCAACAACCACAGGTTTCTCCACAACCCTATAGATTAAAACCAAACCTTTATCCGTTCTTTCAATCTCCGCAATAACATCTTCAAAAAATCCAAGTCCGTAGAGATTTTTTACATCCTCCCTTATTTTGTCTCTGGATAGTTTTTCTCCTACCTTTGATACTATGGTTATTTCCAATATTTCCCTTCTAACCTTCTTAATGCCTTCAATTTCAATCTTTGACACAACCTCATCTATTCCAGACTCTTCATCTTGAACGGCTTTGCCACTTTCCCCATTTTGAATTTGAGAATTTGTTTCAACTCTATTGTTCAAATCTTGGTCGTCAATTCCATCTATAATTTGAGCATTATCTTTATATTCATCTTTATTTGATTTCTCGGTGGAATCAAGAATCTCCTCACCAACTTCGGTAGATGAATTTTCTTTGGCAATCAGATCATTAGAAATACAATTAAAGAAAAAAATTCCAACTATAAAGAATGTTACAATTTTATGTAGTAATTCAAGTTCAAATTTACACATACTGATTAACAATTTGTCCATCTTCCAATTTGACTTTGCGTTTGAGTTTGTTTGCGACATCTCTATTATGTGTGACTATTACAGAGGTTATTCCCTCCTCTTCATTTAACCTTATAAAAAGATCAATGATTGACATGCCAGTATCAATGTCTAGATCGCCGGTAGGTTCATCGGCTAATAATATCGAAGGTTTTAAGATCATTGCTCTTGCAATTGCAACTCTCTGTTGTTCACCTCCTGACAACTCTCCAGGACGATGATTAACTCTATTTTTTAGACCAACCTTATCTAAGATTTCAAATGAGAGATCTAGCGCCTCTTTTTTTTTCATTCTTTTGATCAAACATGGCATCATAACGTTTTCCAGAGCAGAAAACTCAGGAAGCAGGTAATGAAATTGAAATACAAAGCCTACATTCTCATTCCTGAAAGTTGATAATTCATTATCGCTTAATTGAAATAAATTTATCTTTTTTGTTGCTGGTTCATTGTTTGTCGCTATAGAATATAACAAATCACCTCTCGTTGGACGTTCTATAGTGCCAATAATATGCAGCAAAGTGCTTTTGCCGGAACCGGATACTCCGACAATCCCAAGAGTATCACTTTTGTTTATCTCTAAATTAATACCCCTTAATGCTTCGATCTTGTTTTCATTATTCTTGAATACCTTGTATATATTCTTAACTTCTATAACAGTTTCGCTCATTCATACCTCAATGCCTCTATAGGATCCCTGCGAGATGCTTGGATTGAGGGATAAAGAGTTGCCAGTAAACATATGAACATACTTGCAATTGCAATAGTTATAAAATAAAGGGGTTCAATTTTAACCGGAAATTCTGAAACTGGATATACTTGGCTGTCAAAAGGAATCAAGCTCTTTATTACATCATTTGTCTTCAACAAGTAACAAATAAAAAATCCCATCACACTCCCCAACAATGTGCCAACTAAGCCGATTATCATCCCATCAATAACAAATATTTTTAATATTTCATGTTTTTTAGAACCCATAGCTCTCAAGATTGCAATATCCTTTGACTTTTCCATTACGAGCATGGTTAAAGTACTGACTATGTTTAACGCTGCGACCAAGATAATAAATCCTAAAAAGATTGCTATTGCTATTCTCTCCAATTGTAACGCCTTGAAGAGGCTCTTATTTACATCCTCCCAGTTACGTGTATAAAATGGGAAACCCAATTTTGAATTTATGGATTTAGATAAAAGCTTTGAATCATATATATTCGCAATACTAATTCCCACTCCGGACACCCTTCCATTTATATCGAAATAGTCCATAGCATTATTCAGCGACATATAAGAATATTTAGAGTCTGCATCCACCAATCCGAAATCTGATATTCCAATAATTTCGTATCTTTTAACCTTTGCAGTTGGCCCAAACGGCCCAATTTTTCCAAAAGGAGATATTAAACTGACAACATCTCCTATACTTAGATGTAAATTCTTTATCAATTCCTTTCCAAGTATAATCGGCGGTTTCCCAGTTTCTGTGTTTTCGTTCAATTTATTAAGAATCTCTTTTCCTAATAGTTTATATATGTCTTTATTATTATCTTTATCCTCTTGTAACGATCCTTTTCCCACAGCCTCGTCAATCAAACTCACATTACCGGCATTTTCGGGATTAATTCCCCACACCTCTGTACCAGTCACCCCTGTATCACTTCTGAGCATACCCTGACCATAAATAAAGGGACTTGTACCTATAACTCCGTTCATTGACCTAATCTCTTCCTCAATAAATCGATAATTTTCAATAGGACCATCATAATTCAATACCACCAGATGTGAGCTTACACCGAGTATCTTGTTTTTTAGCTCGTCCTCAAAACCTTTCATAACACCCAGTACCACATTCAAAGCCATTACACCAATGAATACACCAAGTATTGAAATTAAACCAATGACTGAGACAAATTTTTGCTTTCGTTTTGAACGCAAATAACGAAATCCAATTAAGTATTCGTAATTCATTTTGTATTTTCAGGTCTTAAATGAGGGAAAAAAATAACTTCTCTTATTGAAGATGAATTGGTAAATAACATAACCAATCGATCAATACCAATACCTGCACCAGCGGTTGGAGGCATTCCATACTCTAATGCAGTTAAAAAGTCTTCATCCATTTCATGTGCCTCATCTTCCCCCTTTAATTTTAGCTCCAGTTGTTTATTAAATCTCTCCCTCTGATCAATTGGATCGTTTAATTCAGAGAATGCATTCGCAATTTCCTTCCCTGACACATATAACTCAAACCTGTCTGTAATCTCAGGATTCGAATCATTCCTTCTTGCCAACGGTGAAATGTCCAATGGAAAACCTAATACATATGTAGGATCGATAAAATCTTTACTAAAAACAATCTCAAACAGTTCTAGAATTGCTTTGCCTCTAACACCGTTGTGCGATATTTTAAAGGAGTCTGCAGTATTGAACAAATATTCATCCTCAATTGTAATCTGTTTGCCAAATTTCCCAACAAGAGATTCCAACATGTCCACCCTTTTCCAGGGTCTGGACAAATTTATTTCCTTTCCAGAATATTCCAACTTCAAAACACCCGTCAAGTCTTTAGCAACACTACATATCATCTCCTCTATTAACTCCATTAAATCTTCGTATGTTGCATAGGATTGATACAACTCCAAAATAGTAAATTCTGGATTATGCTGAGTTGATACACCTTCATTTCTGAATGTCCTTCCAATCTCATATACCTTTTCCAAACCTCCTACAACAAGTCTTTTCAGGTATAGTTCCGGAGCTATTCTTAAATAGAATTCCATATCCAATGCATTATGAAAAGTTTTGAATGGGCGTGCGGCAGCACCACCTGCTATAGGGTGCAGAATAGGTGTTTCCACTTCAATAAAACCTCTTTTGTCTAAATAATCTCTAATTAACCTTATTATTTTCGATCTTTTATAAAATATCTCCTTTATCTGCTCGTTAGAAATTAAATCCAAATACCTCTGTCTATATCTAGTTTCAACGTCTTGCAAACCGTGCCATTTCTCAGGTAGGGGATGAAGACTTTTTGACAGTAAAACGAAATCTGTGATATTAATGGTTAATTCACCCGTTTTTGTTTTAAAAAGAGTACCAACTATGCCAATAAAATCTCCAATATCAATAAATTGATTAAAGAACTCAAGTTTTTCTTTGCCTATAATATTATTTCTGATATATCCTTGGATCTTCCCGGAAAAATCATTAATGTGAAAAAATATACTCTTTCCAAAGTTTCTTTCAGAAGTAAGCCTGCCGGCTAAATAAAATTTGGAATCAATTTTTTCGAGTTCATCTTGCTCTAAATTGGAGAACTGATCTATTAAATCCCTAGCAAGGTGCGTTGGCTTAAAATCATTCCGATAAGGATTTATACCTTTACTCCTTAATTCCTCGACTTTTTCAACACGTTGGCTTAACTGTTCGTTTTTCATTTTATAAGAGATTATTTTATACACTTTATATATTCGATCTTCAAGAAAATAATAGAACTGTAAAAGGTTATCAGCGATTAATTCTATCTTTTATCGAATACGTAGTATGTAGAAATACATTTTGCACAATGTGTATCTGCAACTTTAACATCAACTTCAACTGGAATAATTTTACCTTTCCTAAGTACTGTTGCGTCACAAATCACTGTCCCCTCTCTTACCGGTTCTATAAAATTTATTTTCATCTCAACGGTTACAAACATTTTATTTTTATCAACAATACTCCAAACAGCATATGCTGCTGCGGCATCGGCAATTGTAAACAATGCACCACCATGTATATAACCATATGGTTGTGTAAGTTTTTCGTGAAACGGCATAATAAGCTTTGAACAACCATCGTTAATTTGTAAAACCCTGATACCTAAAAGCTCTAAAAAGGGTGGTAGAGGGAAAGGCAAATTCATATCTTCGATGGAATTCATTTATAAAAACACTCCTCCATTATAATTAAATATGTTATCAGAAGTTCTTACCCCTTTGTAAAATAAATGGCAAGGATCCAGTGAAACAAACAACACTTAGTATCAAGAACATGTTGCTAAGACCAAAATATTCCCCTATATAACCGTATGCAAAAGAGCCTATCATGCCTCCGGAGGTAAATGAAACACTGGAAAGAGCAAATGAGAATCCCCTATAATGGGAAGGCATCGTCTCTATAATAATTGCGTAAATTGATGGATATAAGATTCCATGACCAAACCCGAATATAACACCCGATATAATCAATTGTATATCGCTAACGACTGTGGACAGAAAAAATATACTAAATGCAAAAATTAATAGTGAAGGCGCAGAAACATTTGCCTTTCCGTACTTGTCCGGAATCCACCCTCCAAAAATCCTGATCAGTAATACAGCTGAGGTGTATGAAATAAAAAAGAGATTGAGTGAATTAGCGCCTAATACTTTTGAAAAAATCGGCACAAAGTTCATGGTAGTAATAAATCCTGAACCAAGAACAAACATTGTAAACATTGGAATAATCACTAAATACTTCCACTCTACTGCATAGTATTCATGTTTTAAAATAATACTTTTATCGGTTTTTATATGTTTTATAAAAATGGCAATAAATGGTGCCATCAATCCCAGTACAAATGTAAATATAAAAAATGTCTTAAAACCATATATAGTTACAAGGTAGTTGCCTATATACGGTGCAATCGAATAATTAATAATTGAAAAAATTCCGAATATACCAAGGGCCTGTGCCCTTTTGCTTGATGGGGAAAAATCCACAACCAAGGTGCCTGCGGATACAAAACTAAGTGAAAAAGCCAAACCCTGTAAAAGCCTCAAAATATGGAAATAGGGAGTAATGGTATCGAAGTATGCAAACGGGAGAGTTGTCAATGACATTAACAAACCACCAAAAAAAAGAAAGATCCTTTTATCCCACTTATCTACAAATACACCTACCAAGGGTGTAACAATTAACATACTCAAACCATTGACACCCATAATCAGCCCAATGGTAGAGACATTTCCACCCAAATGGTCTATAAATAATGGTAATAAAATAAATGAATGAAAATTAAAGAAAAAAATAAAAGAAGACAGTAAAACTAAAACAAAATCCTTATTTATTAAATTCTCATTCTCAATTTTAATTTAACTCACCCAAAACAATTAAATTTTGTTAATATTAAAGACGTAATCATCTATAATTTTAATCAAAATATATTTGAGTATTCTAAAATGGCAAAAAATATTTTGATTCTAATACTGACATTACTTCTATCCATTGCATCATATTTAATTTATGAGAAAAAAGTAATTAGCATTGATATAGCCCCTTCATCAACAAGCATCACAAGTGATTCATACCAAAATGATCTTAATACACCCCAGGGAATTAACGGCTTTGATAATAATCCAAATTTGCCTTTAAAAGAAAATACAGTATCGGATGCTGTAGAGAAATTAAATGAAATGGATGGAGAAATTATAAAATATATCGATCCAACTATCGGAAATACAATAGATAAAAATAATATTATTGTTACCCGTTATAAAGCGATTGGACCAGACAAATTTATTTTACTAGGGAATGATGGTGAAATACTAGTTCAGATAAACCTAAACAGTGGGAATGTAGATATCAATAAAGATCATAGCCTTAACGACATATCCATTAAATTCTGGGAAAGTATAGCCAAATCATATCCGGAAATATGTTTTTCGGAACAAGAACCATTTTAAGCTTTATATGCTATCTTTCCGTTTGAAATTGTATATTTAACCCGCCCTTTTAAATTCCACCCATCAAATGGAGAATTCTTCCCTTTTGACAAAAAATTATTTCTATCGATTATTACTTCTTCTCCAGGATCAAATATAGCAATATCTGCCACACTTCCCTTTTTAAGAGTTCCCTTATTCAGCTTGGCAATATCAGAGGGTATATATGTAAGCTTAGTAATTAGTTGATTCAATGTAATTATGCCTTTCTCAACAAGGGTAAGGCTCAATGGGAGAGCTGTTTCCAAGCCTACGATACCAAATGGAGACAAATCAAATTCAACCTTTTTTTCATCTTCGCTGTGTGGCGCATGATCAGTAGCAATTGCATCAATCGTATTATCCGACAATCCTTCATAAATTGCTTCTATATCATGCTTTGTCCTTAGAGGAGGATTCATCTTTGCCATAGTAAAACTGGTCTGTATTGCTTCCTCCGTTAATGTAAAATGGTGGGGAGTGACTTCGCAAGTCACATTGATTCCTTTTCTCTTTGCATCTCTTACCATTTCGACAGAACCAGCGGTGGAAACATGAAGTATATGCAGATGTGCTCCAGTTAGTTCAGCAAGTTTAATATCTCTTGCGACCATAATGTCTTCTGAAGCACTTGGTATACCCCTTAAACCTAGCATTGTAGATGCTTTACCTTCATTCATAACACCATTTGATGAAAGATTTATATCTTCTGAATGAGAAAATACAGGTATATCAAAGGCTCTAACATATTCCATCGCCAATCTCATAATTTTGGAATTCATTACAGGCATACCGTCATCAGATATTCCCACGCATCCCGCTTCGTACATCTCACCAATGTTGGCTAATGCTTCTCCTTTTTCATCTTTTGTTATAGCCCCCACGGGAAAAACATTTATCATTCCTTCAGTCCTGGCCTTTAACATAATAAATTCAGTAACTGACGCATTATCATTTATGGGATTAGTATTTGGCATGCATACTATTGATGTAAAACCACCAGCAGCAGCTGATAGACAGCCTGTCTTGATAGTTTCCTTGTATTCATAACCGGGTTCTCTTAAGTGGACATGAAGATCTATAAAACCTGGACTCACAATAAAACCATCTGCATTGATTATTTCTATATCTTTTCTACCTTTTAGATCGTCAATGTTCCTTGGAAAATCATGAATTTTATTATTTTTTATTAATATATTAGTACCTTTATCCAAATTTTGAGAAGGGTCTACAATTCTACAATTGCTGATCAATATCATCTTCAATTAACTTCTCCCCAAGTACTAACCAGATATAACATAGCCATTCGAACTGCTATTCCATTAGACACTTGTTCGAGAATTACAGATTTCAAGTCGTCCGCAACTTCAGAAGACAGTTCAATACCTCTGTTAATAGGACCGGGGTGCATTACCGTTACATCACTCTTAGCATGATTCAATCTCTCCGGGGTTAAGCCATAGAATCTTGAGTATTCTCTTAAAGATGGGAAGAAGCCCATTTGCTGTCTCTCTAACTGTACCCTCAACATAATTATCACATCGACATTATTTATTGCATCATTGAGATCATAATAAATTTTAACGCCGCTTTGATCAAAATATTTAGGGATCAATGTCGGGGGTCCAACAATCCGAACCTCTGCACCCAATTTTAAAAATCCCCAGATATCGGACCTTGCAACTCTGCTGTGCAAAATGTCGCCAACAATAGCTATTTTTAATCCCTCGATACTGCCTTTAATTTCTCTTATTGTAAATAAATCTAAAAGTGCTTGGCTTGGATGTTCATGTGAACCATCGCCTGCATTTATAATTGATGAATGCAGCTCACTTGCAAGCAGCCACGGGGCACCTGATAGAGAATGTCTTATTACAATTACGGATGCGCCCATAGCTTCTAAGTTCTTTGCAGTATCGAGAAGGGTTTCACCTTTTACTACACTGCTCTGATCCGGCGTAAAATTCAGGACATCAGCACTTAATCTCTTTTCGGCTATTTCAAAAGATGATCGTGTTCTTGTGCTCGGCTCAAAAAACAAATTAACAACTGTGACCCCTTTTAAGGCTGGCACCTTTTTTACATCTCTTTGAGATACCTCTTTCATTGACTCCGATGTATCAAGAATATGGTTAATTTCTTCCTTGGATAGCTCCTCTAAACCTAAAATATGTTTCTTATTAAATCCCATGATCTATTATTCGTCTTCCCTTCGTGACACGACAACCTGATCAATATCATCAAGTTCCTTGAAATTAACCCTGACTATCTCCGAATTATCGGTTTGTATTTCTATACCGACGTAGTTTGGTTGAATTGGCAGCTCTCTACCTCCCCTATCCACTAACACCGCCAATTTGATAGATGATGGTCTGCCATAATCCATAACCGCATCTATCGCTGCTCTTGTAGTTCTGCCTGTAAAGATAACATCATCAACTAAAATGACATTTTTTTGATCTATCGGGAATTTAATATCGGTTTTCCTTACTTTAGGCCACTCCGCTTTCCTCCTAAAATCATCCCTGTATAAGGTTATATCCAGAGTTCCGAAAGGTGGTGCTGTTTTTTCAATGTCTGTTATCTTATCCATTATTCTCCTTGCTAGGTTAATCCCCCTTGTCCTCAACCCCAGGATAACTAAGTTATTAACACCACTGTTATCTTCAATTATTTGATTAGTAATTCTAGAGATAGTTCTGGCTAAGCTTTTGGAATCTAATACGACCTTTGTATCCATCCGATTATTTATATATAGCTTTTGTTACACCCTCACATTCATAACTGAAATAGAACTCTTTTGTATATTTATCAAAAAAACTGGCTGAATCCTTATAATTAATTTGTACTACAACTATTTTCCTATCCTTATAAACATTAATTTTAATTTTTCTCTTACTCTTTGGAATACCTATATTTTCCAATGTCTCATTTATGCTTCTTTGAATATACCCTCTTCCATATTTGTGATACACATCCGCATTCTCCTTGCATACAGCCCTAATACCAAATATGCCCTTATAATATATAGGAACAACCTTAAAACCTACATAAAAGATTAATGCCAACACGGCAATCCAAAAAAATGTAGATAAACTTCCACTCATAAACATCCTCCTTTACCTATGTTATTATCAACTAATAGGTGATAAGATTCTGTCCCATCTTATTTTATTAAAAAAACTGGGATTGTTAAAGTCCCACGACCAATGGGTAACAAATGCCTTACCAGCAATATTCTCTAGAGGAACGAATCCCCAGAACCTACTATCTTGACTATTGTCTCTGTTATCTCCCATTACAAAAACATATCCATCCGGAACTTTTACAGGAAGAATACCTCTATTTGTAGCCATTGCTCCTTTCTCAAAAATAATTTTTGTTTCCTTTCCAAATAGATCTTCAATATATTCGTCATATTTTCTACCATCTCTGCTATTTAAATAAGTTCCTGAATAGGTTAATGGAATTTCTTCTCCGTTAATTATCAAGTTTCTAGAATTAATGTCTATTCTATCACCTGGAATGCCAATGACTCTTTTAATGTAATATATATCATTCTTCATTGGATTTTTCTCTTCATTCGGATAGGTAAATACCACAACATCCCCTCGGTTAATTTTAGAAATCGGAAATAAAAAAATGTTAGTAAAAGGTATCTTGGTACCAAAAACAAATTTATTAACCAAAAGGTGATCTCCCACTAATAATGTGGGAATCATTGATCCAGACGGTATTTTAAAGGGCTGTACCACAAAAGTCCTTATCAACAATGCCAACAGTAAAGCAAATAATAACGCTTCTATATTCTGTCTTAATTTTGATTTTGAGTACTTCGCTAAATATTCTCTGGACAAACCATCGATTTCAGCCTTAGTCTTGTTTAATTCCTCCAAATTAGAACTTCTTAAGCTATCCCTTGATTTATCAATTGTGTTTTTAAATTTAAAAAGTACATCTGGATCAATACTGTCTTTATTTTTGCTTATGATTTTGTCGATACTTAATATAGACTTATTTATATATCTTTTTAGTTTATTTTCTTTGGAAAAATACACAATCATGATTAGCAAGTGATTATATTTGTGACTTTGAATTGTTTCAAGATCTAAATAGAATTATATTTGTGTGGCGTCTTTTTGTTTTGTATCTTTATTTAAAACCCTTTCAACTTTTTTCACACCCTTTAATTTTTTTATGGCATTTATCACATTGTCAAGCTGATTTACGTCCTGCACCATAATATCAAAGCTACCTACAGCACTTTCAATATTAGTTGAAATCATTTCAGCCTTTGAAATGTTGATCTTGCAAACAGAAAATGAACTCGTAATACTCGATAGCATTCCTGGCTTATCCTCACAAACCACTTTTATACTTGCCGTTCTCAGTTGTTGATAGTCCTTATCCCATTCCACATCTATTCTTCTATCAGGATCAACTTCTAGGAGTTGCGGGCAATCTTCCTTATGAATTGTAATACCTTTTCCTCTTGTAATAAATCCAACAATTTTCTCACCCGGAAGCGGCGAACAGCAATTGCCGATTCGAATCATAACATCTCCATAACCTTTTACCAAAACATCGTTTCCCCTATTCTTATTTAGGGTTTTAACTATTTTTTCAATTCTGTCTTCTTTTTTCTTGTCCTTCAATAATTCTTTTTCTGGCAAGAATTCATTTACAATATCATTTACAGAAATACTTCCGAAGCCCACAGCAACAAACAGATCTTTTAATGAATTGCATCTTAACTTGGATAATAATTTTAAAAACTTTGGACTTTCAGAAATTTTTTTAAAATTCAAATTGTTTTGTTTGAATTTTCTTTCACATATGGGTTTTCCATCCTTTTCAGCCCTCTTGCTCTGATCGTTCCTTAACCAGGACTTGATTTTTGTTTTAGCTCTAGATGTTGTTACAAAATTTAACCAATCCCTGTTAGGTTTCTTGTCCTTTGATGTGATTATTTCAATTGTATCGCCGGTTTTAAGCCTATGATCCAGCGGCACTATATTGCCATTTGCAGTAGCTCTCACACAATGATTACCAACTTCAGTATGTATAGAGTATGCAAAATCAACGGGAGTTGCACCAGAAGGCAATTCCTTTAAATCTCCCTTTGGTGTAAAAACATAAACAACATTCGAGATCAGTTCGCCTTTTATTGCTTCCATATACTCATTAGGATCTTTAATATCTTTCCATTCCAACAGCTGTCTCAATGTATAATAGACACTAGACTTATCACCATTTTCTTTTTCCCCTTCCTTGTACTTCCAATGCGCCGCCACCCCATACTCAGCTATATCATGCATTTTTCTGGTTCTTATTTGTATTTCCATTTGATCTCCATCGGGTCCAATTACTATTGTATGAAGTGACTGATATCCATTACCTTTTGGCAACGCAATATAGTCCTTGAATCTGCCTGGAATTGGCTTCCAACTTGAATGAATCGCACCCAATGCTTCATAACACTCTTTTATACTCTCAGTAATAATCCTAAATGCCATGATATCGTACACCTTATCTATACCCACATTATATGAGTTCATCTTTTTATAAATACTGTAGTTATGCTTAAATCTTCCTGTAACTTCTGATTTTATTCCATATTCCGTTAATTTATCTTGAAGCTTCTTTTTTACATCATTTATATATTGACTCCACTCATTCTTTTTTTCCGAAATTAATGTCGATAATCTCTTAAACTCTTTTGGATTTTTAAATTTAAATGATAGATCTTCCAACTCAGTAGTCATCCAATTAATTCCAAGCCTACGGGCTAGAGGAGCATAGATTTCAAATGTTTCCTCGGCTATCCTCATTTGCCTTTGCTTCGGAAGATGCTGCAGGGTCCTCATATTATGCAGCCTGTCCGCCAATTTAATTACTACCACCCTTATATCATTAGCCGTTGCTAAAATTAATTTTCTAAAACTTTCAGCCTGTCGTTCGATGTTGGAAGAAAATGGGATTTTGCTAATTTTTGTTAATCCATCTACGAGAAAAGCAATCTCCTCCCCAAATAAGTTTTCAATATCCTCTAGATCTGTCAGAGTATCTTCAACTGTGTCATGCAGCAATCCAGTAACAATAGACGACACGTCCAATTCCATATTGGCAAGTATATTTGTTACCTCCAACGGATGGCTTAGATATGGTTCACCGGAACTTCTAGTCTGCCCAGTATGTACCTTAGCAGAATATATATATGCTCTATTTATCAAATCGACTTCAGATTCATTTAAATAAAGATAAGAATTAACCTTATCCACTATGTCATTTAATCTAATCATAGTATTCTTTATCTTTATCCCTACACCTAACAGATGTTATCACCGATATCAAGATATCGATAGATCTATCGAGACATTTATTATTAATAATATAATCATACAAATCCGTGTGTTCCATTTCCTTTTTTGCCTCAGTTAATCTGATATTAATCTCTACATCATTTTCGGTCATCCTTTTTGTCAACCTGGTTTTCAGTTCACCTAGAGAGGGTGTTATAACAAATATGAACATTCCCTCGGGATACTTTTTTTTTAAACTTTCAGCACCTTGGACATCGACATCAAAAACTAGATCTTCCCCGCTCTCAAAAGATCTATTAATCTGCTCAAGCGGAGTACCGTATTTATTCCCATGTACTATTGCCCATTCGACAAACTCTTCATTTGCCACTCTTTGATCAAACTCCCCGTTAGATATAAAGAAATAGTCTATACCGTCTTGTTCATGCGGTCTTGGTTTTCGTGTAGTATAAGAAACTGTAAATTTTATATTTTCAAGCTTATCAAGCAATGCTTTTGTTAACGTAGTTTTACCACTTCCTGAAGGTCCAGAAATAATAAATAAATTTCTATTACTTTTAGTATTCTTAGAGTTCATAACTACCTTAAATTAAATAAGAATTATATCATATCAGACAATATTCGCCCTAAATACGACAAACTCAATTTGTATTTATATTAAGCTTATAAATAGAATATAATTAATGATATGGCATTCGGTATTAAATCACTAATTTATCCATTTATTATCCTCTTTTTCATACTATTATATTGTTCCACTCTGCAATCGAAAGAAGTTTATAAGTGGAGAGATCAAGATGGGGTAATCCACATTACTGAAAATGCCGATGAAATTCCGGAAAAGTACAGGAAAAACAGTGAAATCATTGAATTGGAAGATAGAGGAATTAAGACTAATATTATAAAATATATTGCCACTCTTAAAAATTATAAAGAATTAATTGTACTATTTTTATCCACCATCGTTATCTTTTTTTTATTTTATAAAATATATACATTTACCAGGAAGAAAATAGAAGAAAACTATGAAAAAAAAAGGCAAGATATCCTTAAACAAAGAAATGTTGATGAAATGGACAGAAATGCTTTCAAGAAATTTATAATGCAGATACTAGAAAAAAGTGGATATAAAATTCAAATAGTTTCTACACCACTAGATATTGGAATCGACTTTATAGCGTCAAGAAATTTTGATCATTATGCAGTAAGAACAATTAATAATATAAAAAATCAGATTTCAAGAATAACAGTAATGGATATCAATAGGGAAAAGCATAGATTCGATTGTAATAAGTCAATGATAGTTTCTAACAGCTACTTTGACGATCAAGCCATTGAACTGGCCAAGGATGTAGATTGTGAAATAATCGATAGGGATAAATTATCTAAACTGATATACGACGACACCTAAAATGATAGATTCTTTTCAAAGGGTTATTTCATTATTTTTTTCGATTTATTCAAAAGATCCTGGATTGTTGTGTATTTAACCCTTGGCCTGCCCTGACTTTTCCCTCTATTAATTTCTTCCCTATCAATTTCAAGCCAGCTTTCATAATCTATAAACTCTGGTTTTCGTTCTGCCAAGAAATCCTCAACCTTAGATATTTCTGGATACTTGGGATCTAAATATTTGTTTCGATTGAGGTCTTCTATCATACAGTTAACAGACTCTAATGAATCAGATTTGTTGGTTCCGATAACACCGGAAGGACCCCTCTTAATCCAACCAGTAGCGTAAAAGCCGGTTATATGTTTTCGGGAATCAGGTTCTAAAATCCGCCCTTTTTCATGAAAAACGGTGCCATTTGATTCATCATACGGTATTCCTTCCAAAGGCACTCCAGAATAACCAATAGATCTAAAAACAAGACCAATTTCCAAATAATCGAACTTATCAGTTGGTTCAGCTCTAATATTGCCATTCTTGTCAGACACCAGCTTATTTTTTACTATTTTAAGTGATTTTACGTTCCCCCTCCCGTCGTCTATAATTTCAACAGGAGATACAAGAAATCTAAGATCTATTCTCCTTGATTTTGTGGCATTACGAACCCTAGAATATTCTGTTAGAATATCGATCTTTCTTATCGTTGAATGATCATTACTCTCAATCAGTTTCTTTCTTGTTTCCTGATCAACCTCAATTTCCTCTTTAAAAGTGAAAGTATCAGCATCCTCCATCTGCCCCAGTTCTTTTAGCTCAGGGTTTGTAAAGGCTGCTTGTAACGGACCCCTTCTACCCAATATATGTATATGTTTAATTTTGCTTCGAGATAAAACCTCCAAAGCATGATCAGCAATATCAGTCTTTTCGAGTTCCTCCCTTGTTCTACATAATATCCTTGCTACATCCACTGCCACATTGCCCACACCAACGATAGCAACACTCTTATGTGAAAGATTAAAGTTACGGTCCTTATAATCCGGATGTCCATTATACCAAGCAACAAATTCGGAAGCGGAATGACTGCCATTTGATTCAATGCCAGGGATCCGCAGATTCCTGTCTGTCTGTGCACCGGTAGCAAAAATAATTTGGTGGTAGTGTTGTTTCAGATCATCTAGATTTATATCTTTTCCAAATTCCACATAACCAAAAAATCTAAAGTTAGGATTCGATGCGATCTTATCATATACCTTCGAAACAGATTTTGTCTTTTGGTGGTCGGGGGCAACACCTAATCTAACCAACCCATGAGGAGTAGGCAATTTATCGAACATGTCAATATGAACAGGTGAACTATATTTCTTGAACAGATGCTGCGCAGCGTAAAAACCTGCGGGCCCTGCCCCTATTATAGCTATTCTTAATATAAAATTACAATTTGATTCAGTCATCAATAATATTCCAATATCAATTAAAGAGTTCTTTTAATTCATTAACCCCGATATTTGATAAAGAATCTATAATAAGATCTGCATATGTTAGTTTATCAGCTGGATTGGAATTGCTAACAGCAATAACCTTCATTCCCGCATTTTTCCCAGCTCTAATTCCGTCTACTGAATCCTCAATAACAACACATTCCTCTGCTTTTATACCGTGTGTTTTATTGAATTGGCTCAGCACATGCAAATACACCTCAGGATCCGGTTTGCATTTTTTAACGTCATCTGACGAAACAACTACATCGAACCTGTCTATTAAACCACATCTATTAAGTATAAGATCAATTTCATTTCTTAAAGCACCGGAACCTATAGATAAGGGATACTCTCCAAACACGGAATCTATAAGTTCCTTAACACCCGGCATCGTGTTAACTTCAACTCTTGATATGAGATCAATAAACATCTTGGATTTTATATTTAATAAATTAGATAGTTCCTCTTCATTTAATATTTTCCCCCCGTCTTTAAATGAAATTAAAAAAAATGATCTGTCATCTAAAGCCAGATATTTCTCATAATAATCATTTTCTTTTAATGTAAATCCCTGTATCTCAAGTACCCTTCTAAATGATTCAAAATGAAGAGGTTCAGTATCTACAATAACACCATCAAAATCAAAAATCAGTAATTTCAACAACGTCTTATAATCCTTTTTGATACAAATTAAAAATTGTTATTTTCTAATTTGAGTAGATAATATAAATACTAAAAGTCACAATAATTATTAATCTATTTCTTATGATATCTTTTGAAACTTTTCACTAATAGTTCTTATCTAATTCTTATATAGTATATTAATAAATGAATAATGCAGCATGTGCAAAAATTATGTGGACAATTACCGATGATAAGTGAACAGACATTATAAAACACCTGTATATTAAAAGTCTTCGGTATCCGAACTTGCAATTCAGATTGGCACAGATCTTACCCTATTATGTGATCACACCAGCGTATCGAGAAATGGGGAATAAGTTAAGGTCATAAAACATAGCAAACGTGTTAGAAAATATATATACATTATTTTTTAATAATAAGGGTAAAAAATATTTACACTGAGAGTTCTTATAAAATTTTATAATTTTAATAAATATTTTATTATGATAAATTAAAAAGAAATTATGGACGTTCTTTTATATGTCAGGATGGTAATAAACATAAAGTTTTTAACGAGGAGGTTTTAGACTGATGGGAAGTAACACACAAAGAGAATTTGTGAAGGAATTTTATGGAAAAGTTGCCGTTAAACCCCAAGTGGATCTGTGTTGCCCTACAAACTATCCAGAAACTGATACAAGCCACATTCCGGATAAAGTATTGGAGAGATTTTATGGCTGTGGGAGTCCTGTAACATTGGCCGATATTAAGAGCGGGGAGACTTTAGTTGATCTGGGTTCCGGCGCAGGGATAGACTGCTTTATAGCTTCAAAGTTAACTGGTTTCAGTGGAAAGGTTTACGGTATAGACATGACTAATGAAATGTTGGAAATTGCCAATAATTCAAAAGCAAAAGTAATTGAAAACCTAGGATATAACAATGTAGAGTTTAAAAAAGGCTTACTTGAAAGTATACCACTGGAATCAAATACGGTGGATGTTATTACTTCAAACTGCGTTATCAATCTCTCACCCGATAAGGATCAAGTATTTTCAGAAATGTGGAGAATTTTGAAGGATCACGGAAGAATTGCAATTTCTGACATTATCTGTGAAATTGAATTGCCAAATTATATAAAAGATAACAATCAACTATGGGGCGAATGTTTAGCCGGGGCTCTGAGTGAAAATGGCTTACTTTCGATAATTGATAAAAAAGGTTTTTACGGAACTCAGATAATCAAAAAAACATACTGGAAATCAATAGACAACATCCCATTTTATTCCATAACAATTAAATCATATAAGTATGCAAAGAAATCCGAATGTTCGTACATAGGACAAAAGGCAGTATACAATGGTCCTTTCAAAGTAATTATCGATGATGAGGGACATGTTTTTCCCAGAAATCAAGAGATTGAAATATGCAGTGATACCGCAAATAAACTATCTAATGAACCATATAAAGGTTTCTTTACGATTAAAAATGATGAGGATCAAAAATTATTAAATGGCAATAACTGCACAACAAACGACAGTGGTTGTTGTTAATTAATGCATTAGGAGAAAATTATGGATTATTATAAGTCCGAAGACCTTAAACGATTTGGGGAGATCGGGAAATTTAGCAAGGAATTGATGGATAAATTTTTCGATTATTACAATTCTGCCACTGGTAGTGAAGGTGCGCTAACTAAAAGAGAAAAAGCTTTAATAGCCTTGGCAATTTCACATTCCAAACAATGCCCTTATTGTATTGATGAGTATACAACTCAATGCCTTGAATCAGGTGCGAATCCTGAACAAATGACAGAAGCCGTACACGTTGCTGCAGCAATGGAAGCAGGTATAAAGTTAATTCATGCTATTCAGATGCATAATGCTCTTGAAAAAAAAGGTGCATTGTAGAATTTGAAACTAATTTAATAGAATTATTCATAAAAATGCCAGAGAACATTTACAACAAAAACTCAGAAGAGAAATACAACTTTAAAAGTTTTATTAATAAAAGGAATATTCAAACAAACCCTCTCGAAATCAGCACGTTACAAATTAATATTACCAAATTATGTAATCAGACCTGTGTTCACTGCCACGTTGATGCATCCCCCAAACGAAAAGAACAGATGGAACTAAAGACTCTGGAAAAATGTTTGAACGTACTTGAGAAACACAACAGCATAAATACCCTTGATATTACTGGTGGAGCCCCTGAACTTAATCCTTTCTTTGACTACCTTGTAAAAGAAGCTAGAAAATTAAGAAAACATATAATTGTAAGACACAATCTTACCGTCACTTTAGATAAACATCCTGTTACGGGGGAATCGCAAAAATATTTACCGGAATTTTTCGCAAACAATAAAGTAGAAGTTATTTCCTCACTTCCCTATTACCAAAAGTACTTTACTGATAAACAAAGAGGTAATGGTGTTTTTGAAAAAAGCATAGAATCGATTTTACTATTAAATAAACATGGATATGGAAAAGAAGATACAGGGCTAGAATTAAATTTCGTATATAACCCTGTTGGTGCATTTCTTCCCCCTCCACAGAAGAATTTGGAAGCTGATTTCAAGAGGGAACTATCTAAAGAATTCGGAATAACTTTCAATAGACTGTTCACAATAACGAATATGCCAATAAACAGGTTTAAAAAACAGCTGATAAGGCTAGGAACATATGAAGATTATATGGAAAAACTAGTTAATACATTTAATCCTAAGGCAGTAGAAGGAATAATGTGCAGATCATTATTAAGCGTAAGCCATGATGGGAAAATATATGATTGTGACTTTAATCAAATGCTCGATTTGCAGATTAGCGATAATGGTTCCCCCTCAACAATCTTTGACTTTGATTATAAGAAACTTATTGAGAGAAAAATAATTTTCGGGTCCCATTGTTTTGGTTGCACAGCCGGCGCTGGAAGTAGCTGTGGCGGAAATACAACGTAGTTATTGTATTATTGTGAAAAACAAGGCATGTGATAATTCATTATTAATTTTTATAAAACATCCTGAATCCGGAAAAGTTAAAACTAGGCTTGCAAATGATATAGGCAAAGACAATGCAGCATATTATTATTCCCTGATGTCAAAATATCTTCTAAAAAATGTTCATAATTCTGATAAATACGAAACCTTAATATTTTACGATCCACCTGATAAGAAATCTGAAATTTCAAAATGGTTAGATATTGAGGATATAATGCTGCATCCTCAAATTGGTAATGACCTAGGCCAAAGAATATCAAATTCCATTTCCCAAGCTTTAAATTTAGGATACAGAAAAGTGGTTGTTATAGGTTCCGATTGTATAGATATTTCAAAAAAACTGATTGAAGATATTTATGAATCACTCATCAAGTACGATGTAGTTGTGGGTCCGACCTTTGATGGTGGTTATTATCTGATCGGAATTAAAAGATACCTTCCTAAAATCTTTACAGATATTCAATGGAGCACTGAAAGTGTATTTAAGCAAACCATATCAATAATTAAGAAATTAGAGTTAAAATATTATGTATTGGATAAATTGGGAGATATTGATACAGTTAATGATCTAAAAGATCGTAACATTATGCACAAAATTCAATTTAACTTTAAAGGGAAATAAAGGAGAATAATGTGATAAAGTATGCCAATAATACAGTAATTATTTTCTTTTTAATGATATCAATAATCTTTTTTATATCATGTGAAGAAAAAAATATTAATAAGAACACTAACCAGGTAAGATCTCTGGCAAAGAACTTCAAATTAGAACAACTTGCAAATGATGAGAAGTTATCATTATCAGATCTAAAGGGAAAGCCCGTTGTTTTGAACTTTTGGGCAACTTGGTGTGGACCATGCAAACAGGAAATGCCGCTATTTGAACGAACCTGGAATGAATTCAAGGATAAAGGGTTGGTATTGATCGGGATTAATGTAATGGATGACAGAGGTAATGCAAAGAGGTTCATTGAAACTTTTGGAATAACATACACTAATCTTTACGATTCTTCTGGTGAAGTCTCTCATTCTTACGGAGTAATTGCATTACCAGCCACATTCTTTATTGATAAAGAAGGTAAAATATATAAAAAAAACTATGGCCCTTTCCTTGGTGAACCAGGTGAAACTAGATTTATGAAATATATTGATGGAATCTTAAATGAACGGTAATGAGTTAGGTGTAAGCTGGGTACTTGCTTTTCTAGCAGGCGTTGTATCTTTTCTGTCTCCTTGTGTGCTTCCCCTAATACCAGGTTATGTCTCCATGGTCTCCAAGCTTTCTTTCGATGAACTTACAGATACCAGTTCTCGGGGAAAAACATCCAAAATAATCATACCGAGCATTTTCTTTGTTCTTGGTTTTTCATTCGTTTTTATTTTACTTGGTGCTTCAGCATCTTTTATGGGAACTTACATACAGGAACATAAAAGATTACTTCTTCAGATATCCGGTGCAACAATTATTGTTTTTGGCTTATTTACCATGGAATTAATTAAAATACCCCAGCTCTACAGAGACAGAAGATTTAATTTTAGTAACAGCAATCTAGGATTGATCGGAATTTTTCTACTTGGTATCGCATTCGGTTTTGGATGGACACCATGCGTGGGTCCTATTCTGGCCAGCATACTATTATACGCAAGCAATTCCAATAACACACTAGAAGGTGCATTTTTACTATTTATATATTCATTAGGACTGGGTTTGCCCTTTTTGATAACAGGCTTAGCACTTTCAAAGTCATTGAGTGCATTTGGATGGATAAAAAGACACTATAATATATACAAAATAATAGTTGGCGGGACACTGGTTTCTGTGGGGATCCTAATGCTAACAAACACCCTTTTTTATCTCAACATTTACGGTCAACAATTTCTTGATTTAATTGGAATTGATTTCTGGAAAAGATTTTAGTCATTTTAATTACCGATCATTCTATCTCTATTTTTAAACCTCTATTGACTAGGTATTCAACTATTTTTATAATTTTCGCTTGCTATTACTGAATTTGAGGTGTATTCATCTAGAATTATCGAAGCCCATTTATCTTTTAATTATTACCACTAAAATTATTCGGTATCAATTTGGAGGTTTAATTTAGTATGTATGCAAATAACCCAAAACATGTTGATATGAAAAAAGCTGCTTTGGAATACCACTCATCCGGAAGAAAGGGAAAACTGGAAGTTGTGCCAACCAAACCCTGCGTTACTCAATTGGATTTATCACTTGCATATTCACCTGGTGTTGCAGAACCATGCAGAGTTATTGAAAAGAACCCTGATACAGCTTATGAATATACAAATAAGGGAAATCTTGTAGGAGTTATCTCCAACGGAACAGCCGTTCTAGGACTCGGTAAAATTGGTGCACTAGCAGGCAAACCTGTCATGGAGGGAAAGAGTGTTCTTTTCAAAATATTTGCAGATGTTGATGCATTTGATATCGAATTAGATATCGAGGATGCAGACGAAATCATAAAAACAATTAAATACTTAGAACCAACCTTTGGAGGTATTAACCTCGAAGATATAAAAGCTCCTGAATGTTTCTATATAGAACAACGTTTAAAAGATGAAATGGATATACCTGTTTTTCACGATGACCAACATGGCACAGCAATAATATCGGGAGCCGGATTAATTAATGCATGTGAAATAATCGGCAAAAATATGGGAGATTTAAGAATGACTTTCAATGGCGCAGGGGCATCCGGCATAGCATGTGCAGAGTTCTTTATTCGGCTTGGTGCCAAAAGAGAGAATATTACAATGTGTGATAGCAGAGGTGTAATCTACTCTGGAAGGGAAGCTGGAATGAATCCGCAAAAGGAAAGATTTGCCATTGATACTAAATTAAGGACACTAGAAGATGCAATAAAGGATGCTGACGTTTTTGTTGGTCTTTCAACCGGTGGTGTTGTTACGAAGGAAATGGTTAAGACTATGAATGGTAAACCCATAATATTTGCAATGGCTAATCCTGACCCCGAAATTTCATATCCTGATGCAAAAGAAGCAAGAAAAGATGTTATCATGGCTACTGGAAGATCGGATTATCCAAACCAGGTTAATAATGTCTTGGGATTCCCTTTTATATTTAGGGGTGCTCTGGATGTCAGAGCAAGAGCTATAAATGAAGAAATGAAAATCGCTGCTGCTTACTCATTAGCAAATCTGGCAAAGACCGGAGCTGACGAGAAGGTGGCAAAAGCATATGGCGAGTCAAGTTTTGAATTTGGATCCGATTACATCGTTCCTAAACCGTTCGACCCTAGAGTAATGATATGGGAATCAGTAGCAGTAGCTAAAGCTGCAATAGAGACCGGTGTTGCAAGAATAAATGTTGATATAGATGAATATCGAAAAAGTTTGGAACAAAAAGTTAATAATCAATTATCCAAAGATTAATACTATTTAAAGTTTGAAATAAATATCTGTGTATGAACAAATTAAATTGCCATATCTTTATACTGCTCGTTAATCTCATTCCAGCTTACAATCTGTGATTCTCCTCTTCTCTTGGCTTCCAATAAAGCGGTGTCAGCTTTTCTGAATAATTCCTTTTCGGTATCTTGACCGTTATATTGATTTAAGCCAACACCGATGGACAGTCTTAAATCCCCCATACCAGTTGGTATCACAAGGTTTTCAAGAGATTTGGATATTCTGTCGAAAACAGATTTTGAATAATCAATATTAGAAGAAAACAAAACAACCAAGAATTCATCCCCTCCCCACCTAGATATCCAATCGCTTTCTCGAATATTGTCTTTAATGATCTCTACCAACTTTTGCAAACAAATATCCCCGGTATAATGACCGTACAGGTCGTTTAAACCCTTTAAATTATCAAGATCAACCAAAGCTATTGTCATATCCTCTTTACTTCTAACGCTTCTGTTAATATCTTCCCTCAGCCTCTTTTCACCAGTAAAACGGTTGTATACATCGGTTAGGTAATCCATCATTGCAGTTTTTTCAAGCGATTTTATTAATTTATCGGTATGCATAACAGTGTATTGAATATCAGCCATGAGCTTGCCGATTTCGTCACTATAATCTATAGGCAAATTAGTCAATTTTTTTGACTCTATATAATTTCTCAACTCATGTGAAGTAAGGGCGACGGGGGATAGGAGTTGTCTAATAAAATAAAGTGTTATGACACCGCCGAGTATCGATGCTGACAGGGTAATTAATAGTATCTGTATCTTGAGTTCGTATGGTGCGTTTGAATATAATACGAAGTATATTATTAGTGCTAATAATGGTAGTTGAATTGCAAAAATAGATATAAGCAGGATCTTGTTACAATAGCTCTTAAGAAACTTTATTTTCGAGATTAATGTATAAAAACTTATATCAATATTTTTTTTGCACAAGATGACGTTCCTTTTAAAAAATTAATAATATTTTAATATATTTACCTAAATTTTACTCCAATAACCAATTCCCATTTAAAAATTCAAACAATAACATGGATATTCTTGTTACCTGAAATTGTAAACCCATATTTCGAATATTCATAGATAAATAATCTAAATTTAAAAAATATATGATTAGTTATAATAAAAGTGAGATAAAATCACCGCTTTTGGTATTAATTTATTAATATGATAAAAGCAGTAATATTTGATATGGATGGGGTTATGGTTGATAGTGAGTATTTATGGGAAAGAGCCGAGACTATTTTACTTTCGAGAAGAAATATCGAATACAATGATCAGTATAGAGACCAGATTGTGGGCTTAAACCAAAATGACTCCGGTAAACTTTTGATCGAAACTTTTAGTCTGAATGAAAGTATTGAAAAGGTTATCTCTGAAAGGATTGATATATTATTTGAACTCTATGACAATCAGCTGAAACTAAACACGGGCCTCATTAACCTACTAGAAAAATTGAAAATAAATAATTTTCTACTCGCAGTTGCTTCAAGCTCGCCAAAAAAAGTGGTTAGATATGTGGTGGATAAATTTAAATTATCCAATTATTTTCATGCTATAATCTCTGGTGATAATGCCGCAGAGGGCAAACCACATCCCGAAATATATTTAAAGACAGCCCAGGAGCTATCAACAGCACCAAAAAGCTGTGTTGCTATAGAAGATTCCATTAACGGGTTAATATCGGCAAAGGAAGCAGGGATGTACTGTATAGCTGTTCCAGATAAAAGACTTTCGCAAAACCTATTTAAAAAGGCCGATATGATTCTATGTTCACTTGATGAAATAACTATATCAACCATTAAAAATATAAATAATATTTAACTTGATAAAAGCTTGTAGCTTCTACTAAGCATTAAAAAATTGCCAAAATCAATTCCGGAAGCGTTAAAAAAAGATTTAACCGAATCATACAACAAATCCGATGGATAAGAGGATTTGGTCAAACTGATCCCTAAGTTTTCAGATTAAATCATCTTGGATTCCCGATAGAATCATTCGGGAAAGACAAAAACAAGGAAGATTCGGCATCAGTTAATAAAAGCTAAATATTTTTAGCTGCAGGAAACAAATTTGACAACGAAATTGATGGATAAGAAGT
>JAZGCJ010000139.1:0-3174 GCA_036476895.1 Thermodesulfobacteriota bacterium | reverse complement strand
GCCTATAAACATTGAAGACGAGATGAAGGAGTCTTATCTCAGTTATTCAATGAGTGTAATAATTGGCCGTGCACTGCCGGATGCGAGGGACGGTTTAAAACCGGTGCACAGACGAATATTATACGGGATGAACGAGACAGGTAATGCCTGGAATCGGCCATATAAGAAATCTGCAAGGATTGTTGGTGATGTTATGGGTAAATATCATCCCCATGGAGATGCCGCAATTTACGATTCTTTGGTCAGGATGGCACAGGTTTTTTCAATGCGTTACCCAGTTATTGATGGCCAGGGGAATTTTGGATCAATTGACGGCGATTCACCGGCGGCCATGAGGTATACGGAAGTGAGGCTTGACCGAATTTCTACGGAATTATTGGATGATCTCGATAAGGATACGGTGGATATCATTCCAAACTATGATGGCAGTGAACGTGAACCGGTCGTTTTGCCTTCTAAAATCCCAAATTTGTTATTGAATGGAGCATCCGGGATAGCAGTGGGAATGTCTACCAATATCCCTCCCCATAATATTACAGAAATACTAAATGCAACTATTGCGCAGATTAAAAATCAAGACATAACATTGGATGAGCTTATACAGTATGTCCCAGGACCGGATTTTCCCACCGGTGCAATCATAACGGGCAGGGGTCCAATTAAAGAGGCTTATGCCACTGGGAAAGGAATAATACGTATACGGGCAAGAACCAGGATTGAAAAACAAAAAAAGGGTGATAGGGAAGTAATAATTGTTTCGGAGATTCCATACCAGGTTAATAAATCCAAAATGATAAAGCACATTGCCGACTTGGTTAACCAAGATAAAATCAAAGGAATTTCTGATATACGAGACGAGTCCGACAGGGATGGTATCAGGGTGGTGATAGATGTAAAACGCGGTGATAATGCAGAAGTGGTCCTAAACCAGCTATATAAACATACACAATTAGATACATCGTTCGGGATAATTATGCTGGCCCTTGTAAGAAACCAGCCCAGGATTTTACCACTTAAGGATGCTTTAAATTATTTTATTGATCATAGAAAGGAAATTGTTACAAGAAGAACCCAGTTTGAATTGGGCAAGGCGGAGGCCAGGCTACATATCCTTGAGGGTCTTAAGATTGCACTGGACAATCTGGACGAAGTAATCAAGTTGATCCGGGGTTCCTCAAACCCTCAGGAAGCAAAAGAAAGCTTGATGGTTAAGCTATCTTTAACAGGAATTCAGGCTCAGGCTATTTTGGATATGAGGCTCCAAAGGTTAACTGCCCTTGAACGCGACAAAATATTGGAAGAAAGGGATGAGCTTGTAAAGGCTGTTAAGAAATTAAAAGAGATATTGGCTAATGAAGATCTTATACTTGAGATAATTGTTGAGGAACTGGATGGTATAAAGAAGCAGTATGGCGACGAAAGAAGGACTGAGATATTGGATGATGTTGGTGAAATTTCAATCGAGGATCTTATTGCCGATGAAGATATGGTAGTTACAACTACTCATGAAGGGTATATAAAGAACACACCTCTTAGTGTGTACAGAAGTCAGCACAGAGGGGGAAAGGGTAAGACCGGGATGAGTACCAAAGACACTGATTTTGTGAATAAACTTTTCATAGCTTCAAGGCACAACTACATTCTTTTCTTCTCTAATCTCGGCAGGTGTTACTGGCTCAAGGTTCATGAACTGCCCGAAGCCGGACCCACTGCACGCGGAAAGGCTATGGTAAACCTTCTTAATCTGGACAAGGGAGAAAATATTGCTGCTGTCCTGCCGGTGAGGGAATTTAAGGATGATCAGTTTATCATAATGGCAACGAAAAAAGGGGTTGTAAAGAAAACACAATTGATGGCTTATTCAAGACCTCGCATTGGAGGTATCATCGCGCTAAACATTCGTGACGAAGATGAGTTGATTGGTGCCAGTATAACCTCCGGTGATAACGAGATATTACTAACTTCCAGAGATGGTAAGGCTATTAGATTTAAAGAAGAAAATGTAAGAGACATAGGTAGAACGGCTACAGGAGTTAGGGGAATCAGACTTGGAAAGGGCGACGGAGTTGTCAGCCTGGAAGTAGTAGGTAATCCTGAGGCTCAGATTTTAACCGTTACGGATAAGGGATTTGGCAAGAGAACGAAAATTTCAGCATACAGACTCACTGGGCGAGGTGGAAAAGGGGTCATTACCATAAAAACTACGGGCAAGAACGGTAAAGTGATTGGAGCATTTCAGGTTACAAATGATATGCAGATTATGTTGATAACTACTCATGGCGGAAAGGTTATCAGGATGAATGTCTCGGAGATAAGTGTATACGGAAGAGGTGCCCAGGGTTTAAGGCTTATTAATCTCCAGGTAAATGAAAAGGTTGCCGCAGTTGCCAAGGTTGTTGAAAGAGATTGATTAATGATTAGAGAAATTGAAAATGTATTTGTAGACTTTCCTGATAATAATTGTTTTGCATGCCATCCTCACAATCACTATGGGCTGCAGCTAAAGTTTTTTGCCGATGATGAAACGGGCGAAGTATTTACCAGGGTAAAACCAAAGGGATATTTTGCAGGGTTTCCTGGTATTCTTCACGGGGGGATCCAATGTGCCTTAGTGGATGAAGTAGCTTTCTGGGCGATGTTCGATAGGGTAGGGAAAATAGGTTTAACTACGAAGGTTGAGATGCAGTTTAGTAAAAAAGTTGATAGTAATATGACGTTAAATGTAAGGGGTAAAGTGACAAGATCAAGGGGAAGATATGTTGTGGTTGATGCGGTTATTATGGATGAGAACGGGGATGAGTGTACGAAAAGTTCAGTTACATATTTTCTTCCAAATAAAGATGTTTTATTCCAAGTGATGGGGAAGGAAAGGTTTACCGGGAAGTTTCTGGATTTTATATATGACTAGAGTTGGTCATTAACTTAACTGTATGATTTAAGGCGTATTATTATCTTTTAACTGCATTCTCTTATACCTAAATATATATAGATATGAAAATGGCATAAAAGAGGAGGCTATGCTTTGGAAAACGAAAAATATAGCAGAGGTTTAGAAATACTAAATTCTATTGATCCCGATGCGGGTGACAGAACTAAGGCAAGACTGGGAGAGATAGCACCTGATATGGTTAACTATCTAATGTAATTTGTTTTTGGGGAAATCTTTGCCAGACC
>JAZGCJ010000138.1:0-24695 GCA_036476895.1 Thermodesulfobacteriota bacterium | reverse complement strand
GGAGGAAAGAATATAGTCTTGATTATTTGGTTTGTATAACTCTACCTATTCATATGTCTCTTCTAATGTAAGTGAAGGGTATTCAGAGTAGTATTTACCAAATCTCAGGGGTGTATTAAACAAACATTTTACGTTATGATGTTTTTAATTGTTGTTACTGTTATTAAACTTTCAATTATTCAAATTTATAATTATAAGAGGTAGAATATGATTAAAAAGAATTTGTTGAGGATTTTATCATTACTTGGTTTGTATAATGAAAAACCTGAAACTGTAATTGAAGAAGAAGATGTACCTCCACCTGATCCTGAGCCAAGAAAAGAATTTAAAGCTCCTGATTCTAACAACAAAAAAGACTCAGATAGCAAATAAACTCATCCATTTCTAGACATCTCTCGTATTATATAGTACTATATAGTGTGGTTAGGAAGGGTGGTATTCTATACCCTGAATTAACCTAATCATGGGATTCTCCATCCAGTAAAACTAGGTATAGCTTGACTCCACTGGCTATACCTAGTTTTACTAAACCTAGGCTGTATTGATAATAAACCACGTATCAGATAATACTCTAAGTTAGATTCACTATTCTGGAGCTATTTTAAGTCAAGCTCCTATACGTAATTCTGTTCGTGCTGTATTTTAGTCACTACAATGTGTGATGTTTTGTGATATATTTATAAGGAGTGCCTTGCACAAATAAAGACAAGTCCTTTTGTGGTACATTGCTTGTACTCACAAAATCGCACTGCAGAGCGACTCGACTCTCCATCATTGCTTTGCGGTGCGTTGATTTCTTCTCATTCTGAAGTTTCGCAACAAGCTAAATTTAGATTAAAGTTGTAAAGTTCTTAATGTTCTAAAGCCCTAACCCTCTCAAACAATCTCCGTTTTACCCTTTTCTTCCTAAACTGCCACCATATCATTCCAATTATGTAATTAATCTTTCTTGTCAAATATATAATAACATCTAATATGCGCTTGTTTGGACACCGATGGGGTTGGAAGATCAGCGTGGATTTCCACACGCACACAAGGAGCAGCTTGCGACATAGGGGCATATGAATTTCAAGTAGGAGTGACTGAAATCCCCACCCTCTCAGAATGAGGAATGATTATAATGGCAGGATTTTTAGGACTAATTTCTCTTTATGCAATACGTAGAAGATTAGTGAAGTATTGATAAGAATCATAGCATCATAAAGAGCCATAGGATTAGCCACACCAATTAATGTCACTTATTTAAAATTAATACTATAAAAAATTCTGAATCCTATTATAAATTTTTCTATCTAATTAGATGAGTCACTCTATATGGGAATTAACGGAAAGCACTTAATATCTTTAATATTGATTGAAGTTTAGTAATAAATGATGGATTAGAAAAATTAAATTGACTTGATAAATTTCATGAATATTTTATCAATATATCAGCCTACATCTCTCAAAGCCCGGATTAGTTAAACTATTTCGGGCTTTATTATTTAAAAATTATTTATTGTAACAATTTAAATTGTATTGTGTTCAAATAATTACTGTAGGTATGCAATTTGAAATGAAAGAATTAATTGAGGTTTATATATTTTGAAATCTACAGACCATCCCGAGAAAGACACTTTGAAAATTAAACAAGAAAACAATGGTGATTCTTCAATATCTGACGTGGAAGTTATCAGGGAATGTATTGAAGAAAAAAACCAGGATTCTTGTAACGAATTTATGAGAAGGTATTTTGAAAAGGTTTCAAGATTGGTAAGAAGAATAACGAAGAATCAACTTGATACCCAGGACGTTGTCCAAGATGTATTTCTAAAGGTTATTGAAAAGATTGACACTTATAGGGGACTTTCGAAATTTTCAACATGGGTATACAAAATAACTGAAAACACAAGCTTTAATTATTTGAGAGCCAACACAAAATATAATAAGAGCTTAAGTTTTGAAGACAGCATGTTTTTTAATACCGATGAATATAATTTTACAACCATGGGATACAATAGTGAGCTTAAGATTGGCCCTGAGAGTATTGTCCTTAAGAAGGAGATTCTGGAAGAAATTGAAAATGCAGTGAATGAACTTCCCTTAAATTATAGGGTAGTGTTTAAACTTAGGGACATTGAGGGACTTAGTTATGAAGAGATTTCGAATGAGTTAGGCATATCCGTTACAACTCTGAAAGTAAGACTACATAGGGCCAGGAAGGAATTAAGGAAGAAGTTATCTGATCATATAGTAGATAAAAAAGCGATGAATTGATTAAAAGGAAAAGGGGGGGATTAATGACAATCCCCCTCTTTTTTAGAAACTTTTCTTTAAAAAATAATAGATATTTTTAAAGCTTACGGTGCTGGAGCTGCGTCTTCTGTATCATCCTTAGCTTCTTCTGCGCCAGGCGTAGCAGCTTCTGCTTCCGCACCGCTTTCACCTTCTGTAGCTTCGTCGCCTTCGTCATAATCTTTTTCATGATGATCGGCCATAGCGTCTGTTGATACTGTTGGAATTATAGACATGGTTCCAAAAGCCAAAGCTGCAAATAATAAAGATGCAAAAATAAGGTTTAGTAATCTCATAAAACTAACCTCCTCTATATATTTTTTTTTGCTAATCAGCCTTTTTTTTCTGATTTGCTTATTTATTTATAACTGTTATAACAGCAATTGCTATACCACTAATTATAAATTTTAATTTATATAATAATTCAGGACGGTTACTGTTCTGGCATTGTATGTTCCAAGCTCATAAAACAGGACAAAGTGTGCAATATCGCACAGTCGAGCTATGCGATATTACGCAAATCGGGTCTTTATTTCATTCGACAAGGTTCTTTAGTATTTTTCTTGTTTTACAAACTGATAGTTTTTTGAGAGCTTTTTGTTCAATTTGTCTGATTCTTTCTCTGGTAAGGCGAAACTTTTTCCCAATGTCGTCTAAAGTATCTATATTATCCTGATCAATTCCAAACCTCATTCTCAGGACCTGCTCTTCTTTTTCACTCAAAAGTGACAATGATTCACGAATGTGACAGTTTAATTCCTCAATATTTGTAATGTGATCCGGTGACTGTGATGAATTGTCGGCGATAATGTCGTGCAGATTTCGTTTCAGATTTTCATTGTATCTGTCCATGCTAACAGAGTCGGTACTTGTATTTAAGATTCTTTCAACATAGGTAACATAAGTTCCCGATTCCTCCGCAATTTCTTCAGGCGTTGGCATTTTCCCCATTTCCTTCATAAGGGAATCTTTTGCTTTGTATACCCTTGATGACTTTTCTAGCAGGTAAACAGGGACTTTTATGGATCCTGTTTGTACTAAAAGGGCTCTTGTAATAGCCTGGAATATCCACCAGGATGCATATGTTGAGAATCTATAGCCTTTATTCGGGTCAAATTTATCTATAGATTTGATTAATCCCATATTTCCCTCCTGGATCAGATCTGAAAGAGGCAAACCGTGGTTTAAATATCTCTTAGCTATGCTTATGACCAATCTCAAGTTAGATTGTACAAATTTATGAGTAAGCTTTTTAGAGTCGGCTTCATATATACTTTTTTTCTTTTTAAGTAACTCTAATTTCCTTGTTTTTCTATAGTTAATTTCATTGAAGCTCTTCTTTTTATTGTTTTGAAACTTATCTATCTCTTCGTCTATTTCGTAAGCTATTCTCTTATAATTTTGTATCTTTGTAGGGATTTCAATCTCTTCCTCCCTAGTTAAGAGCGGAATTTCTGAAATATCTCTAAAATAATTATTTAGTATCCCTGATATATGATCCGAACCATTTTTGTGGTTGTTATCACTGGAAATAGAGTTGGTATATGATAGAGAATCTGTATGCTTGTCTGGTAAGTTGTATAAATCTGAGCCCAAATCATCATAATTTACCTTAACTGCGGGTTCTGTTAATATTTCGTTATCTAGTTTCATTTATCACCTCAAACAAAGCTTGATTGAATATATCTATAAACGAATTCTCATAGTTTAGGTTTCGGCAAGTTATATGCCATATGATTTTATTCTGTAAAATTGAATGATTTCTGATTATTACAACGGTTTGAATTGTCTTTTAAATTTAAGTGTTGATTTATTGTGTAATATCACACAATATAATTGTGTATTTATACACAGTTTTTGCCATAATGATTAATATTTTTTTTTAATTACCATGTTTTATTGAGGAAGATTTGGTAAACAATAGATGGTATATAAATTGCACTCTTATTAAAATTGTTACATCCAAAATTTGGTAGTAGATAATGAAACAACCTCATATGATGAAGGTATAAGAAAGTGAATTTGAGTAAACAAATAACACTCGGGTTTGCTCTAATGTTTTTTCTTTTATTGGTTATGAGTGCTTTTTCTATCTACAATATTTATCGCTTGGATAAATCGGCTTCAAACGTGGAAGGAAGATACAATACTTTATCCAGTATTTTTTCTAATAAAGATATTTTGCAAGGCGGCTACATGTCCAATGAACTTCTGTTGGAAACCGTAAAGATTTCAAATGAACAGGTTAAGTTTGCATACATTAACATCTTTACCATTGTTGGGGTAACAATTTTGTTCGGAGGGGCATTAACTTTTATATTTCCCAGATTTATAACAAAATCAATCTATCAACTTGTTAATGCCGCTAAGGCTGTGTCTTCAGGTGATTACTCGTATAGAGTCAAAATCGAAAAAACAAGTAATGAAATGTCCCTTTTGATAAATGCATTTAACAATATGTTGCAAAATATAGAGAGTAACAATAAGATGCTGGAGGAAAAAAACGAGGAAATATATGAACTGTTGCAGGTTACAAAAAGGTTCAATGAAAAACTGGAAGCCAAAGTTGAAGAAGCAACAAAGGAGATTAAAGAAAAACAAAAAGAATTAATTAAGTCTGAAAAATTAGCTACAATAGGTGAACTTGCTGCAGGTGTCGCCCACGAAATACGAAATCCCCTGTCCGGAATTGCTATTGCACTGGAGTTAATGACCAATGAAACTGATAACAGTGAACATAAGCAGACGATATCTGACATACTTAGTGAAATATTAAGATTGGAGAGAATTATAAAAGAACTGCTTCAACTGGGTCATCCCAGGAGCCTGAATCTGATTGAGTGTACACCAAATGAAATTGTTGAAAAGGCACTTAATCTGGTCACACTAAAAGCAAAGGAAAAGGGGATTGAAATTAGAAAGGAATTCAAATGCGATGGAACCTTTTTTGTTGATTATGAACTTATAGAACAAGTGATTCTAAATATTTTATTAAACGGGATTGAATCGATGGACAAATATCCTGGAAAGATAGCAATTCAAACAATTAAAAATAATGGGTTTGTCTCAATAGTTATTTCCGATAATGGTAGAGGAATTGATGAAAAGGACACAGAAAAGATATTTCAACCATTTTATTCAACCAAAGCTAAGGGGACTGGTTTAGGACTAACGATATCTTCGAGAATAATTGAAAATCATTTAGGAGAAATAATAATTGATAGCAAAGAAGGTTCAGGCACAAGTTTTACTTTAAAAATACCTTCTGATTTAACTGAATCGGGGGATATGATAAATTAACTAACTAAAAGGACGAGGAGAAATGAGTGGATTAATACTTGTGATAGATGATGAAGAGCTGCTTTGTAAGCAAATTAAAAAAGCATTAAACCAAGAAGGGTATAATGTTTTAAGCTCTTTTACCGGAAAAGAGGGACTTAGTTTAGCAACTACTGAAAGCCCGGACCTTGTAATCCTCGATCTAAAATTACCCGACATCGATGGTTTAAGTGTTTTTAAAAAGATGCAAACCCTTGACCCTTCACCCAATGTAATAATGATGACTGCCCATGGCAATATAGAGCTAGCTGTGTCGGCTATTAAGTTGGGAGCTTATGACTTTTTGGAAAAGCCTTTTCCGCTCCATAAGTTAAAAATAATGGTTAGGAATGCGCTGAGTGCAATAGAGTTAAAGGCAAATCTTAATGCGGTGACATTACGGGAACAGGAAAGACATGGTTTTAACTCCCTTATCGGTGATAGTGATGAAATCAACGAAGTTATTTGCCTAATATCAAAATTGGTTAACAGCACACCCAGGATGGTACTTATATCCGGAGAAAGCGGTACTGGAAAAGGACTGGCTGCAAAGGTGCTTCATTTCAATGGAAATAGGGCTGGGAAACCCTTTATAGAGTTAAACTGTGCCGCTATTCCAGAGACCCTGCTTGAGAGCGAATTATTCGGAAATGAGGCGGGGGCATTTACAGATGCAAAAAAAATGAAAAAGGGTCTGTTTGAACAGGCTGACGGGGGAACGATATTTCTTGATGAGATTGGTGACATGAGTCTGACACTACAGGCAAAACTGGTGAAGGTAATTGAGGAACAGACATTTAGAAGGATAGGGGGGGTTCGTTATATTAAAGTTGATCTGACAGTTATTGCAGCAACAAATTGTAATCTTAAAGATCTAGTTAGTAAAAAACTTTTTAGGGAAGATCTTTATCATCGCTTGAATGTTATTAATATTGAAATGCCGCCTCTTAGGAAGAGAAAGCAGGATATTGAGGAGTTAACCGATTATTTTATAGATTATTTCAACGGCGATCTGAGAAAAAATATAAATATAATGCCAAGAGAAATAAGAGAAGCATTTAAACGTTATAATTGGCCTGGGAACGTAAGGGAGCTAAAGAGCACAATCGAGAGGGCAATGCTGTTAAGTGAAGGAAATATCCTAAATCCAAAGTACATACAGTTGGACGAATCGGATGCTGCTAATATGAAATTTGAGGAATCAACCGATATCGTCACTCTGGAAATTCCAATTAACAATGTTTCACTTCCGAAGATTGAGGAGAACGTTATAAGAAAGGTTCTTGATATTAATGACTGGAATCAAACAAGAACTGCAAGGATGCTTGGAGTAACAAGGGAGGTTCTGAGGTATAGAATGAAGAAGTGGGGTATGTTAACATAACCCTTTATGAATTCAGCAGTTGTTGCGGTAGTTGTTTTAATTTTTTACTTCCTCGGGTTTAAATTCTATTCAAAATTTCTCTCATTAAAGATTTTTCAGATTTCTGATAAAGAAGAAACCCCTTCGCATGAACTAAATGACGGTGTTGATTTCGTGCCTGCCAACAAGCATGTGCTATTTGGTCATCACTTTGCATCCATTGCCGGTGCTGCTCCGATCATCGGGCCGGCGATTGCAATATTTTGGGGATGGGTTCCGGCAATTCTGTGGGTAGTATTAGGAACAATTTTCATGGGTGCGGTTCATGATTTTAGTGCACTGGTTATTTCCGCTAGAATGAAGGGCAGGTCTGTCGGGGATCTTGCAGGGATACTCCTCAATTCCAGGGCGAGGACATTGTTTTTATTAATAGTTTATTTTCTCATATTTTTTGTGATTGCTGTATTTGCATACTTTATTGCAGCTCTTTTTGTTAAATTCCCATCAAGCGTACTGCCGGTGAACTTTCAAATAATTATAGCCGTCGTGATCGGGTTCCTATTCTATAAAAGGGGCGTTTCCATTTTGTGGCCATCGATTATAGCATTGGTAATGCTCTACTTTATGATATGGTTCGGAACAAAAGTACCTATTCAGATACCGGAGGTAATGGGGTCTCAAGAAGTCAGTTGGATATTAATCTTAATTATTTACTCGTTCATTGCCTCGATACTTCCAGTGTGGATGTTGTTACAACCAAGGGACTATATAAATAGTCATCAACTAATCCTTGGTCTGGGTATTTTGTTTATAGGGCTTCTGGTTGCTCATCCGGCTATGCAGGCCCCGGCTTTTAATCTGGACCCGGCCGGATCGTTGCCGATATTTCCATTTATATTTATCACAATAGCTTGTGGCGCTATAAGCGGTTTTCATGGTCTTGTGTCTAGCGGTACTACTTCTAAGCAGTTAAATAACATGACCGATTCAAGGGTAATTGGATACGGTGGGATGATTGGCGAAGGCACGCTTGCTATGATTGCCACACTTGCTGTTGGAGCCGGGATAAAGCACAGCGTATGGCTAAATCACTATGATAATTGGCAATCTGCTACGAGTGGTGGGGTCAGCAATTTTGTATATGGAGCATCGACTTTCTTAGAAGCATTAAAGCTTCCTGCAGATTTTTCCAATACCTTAATCAGCGTTTTCGTTATAAGTTTTGCAGTCACATCTCTGGATACTGCAACGAGGATTCAGAGGTTAGTATTGGGTGAGCTGGGAACTGCATATAAGATCAGGCCGTTAAAAAATAGATATTTTGCGGGTCTGTTAGCCGTGGTACCGGCTTTATTGCTTGCGCTTTTAGCCCAGGCGCCGGGCAAAGGTCCTGGCTCCGGGGGTTTTCTTTTGTGGCCACTTTTCGGTGCAACGAATCAGCTGGTAGCTGGGCTAACCCTTATGGTGGCAACTGTATATTTGTGGAAAACAGGAAGAAAAATTATTTATACATTAATCCCGATGATTTTTATAGTTTTTGTAACAATGCTTTCATTGGCCTGGAATTTTAAGGTGTTTGCTGATAATCCCCTACTGCTTGGGCTTTCTGCCATTATCCTGGCTCTGGCAATTTGGCTTATATTGGAGGGCTATTTTGCTATTGGAAGAACCAAACCGGAAGACTCTCTTTTGTCTAAAGAGTTGAATAAGTAGTGGGGAAATTTAAGAGCAAATATAAATGGGTTATACATACAGATTCCCCGAATACCTGTCACCCGTTGTCCCTGCTAATCCTCCACCGTCATTACCGTAATTCCCCTAAATTTGAGTTGGGATTAACAATAATATTTAAAACTGCCCACAAATAATATAACCTTTAAAAAATTGATTTATGTATATTTACTAAAAGATTGTTTGATTTCCGACTAGTAGTTTTGCGTCGGTAGTTGCCAGGATTTTTCCCTCGGTATTGGTAACCTGACCTTTCAGTTTTACCAAACCGCCGTCGAGTTTCTTCTTCTCTTCAAGTTCAGCAACTTCCCAGGTCATCGTGATTGTGTCGTTGATGAAAACAGGGGCCTGAAATTGTATAGATGCATCTACTGTTGATATGTCTGTGTCATGAAAAACATTACTATAGACACCAACCATCAGACCAAATGTTAAAGCACCATGAACGATCCGGGTCCCGAATCTGGAATTTTTCATTTCCGGTTCGTTTGTGTGCAGTGCATTAAAGTCTCTGAAAAGGCCTGCCGATTTAACAACATCTGCCTCGGTTATAGTCCTTCTGTCCTCAAATTTGTCCCCAACCTTAAGTTCGTTAAATGCTACTCCAAATCTCATATAAACCCCCTGAAATAATATATACTTACATACTTTTTCTATCTTTTATAGCCTTTCCAAGCGTAATTTCATCTATGAATTCTATATCACTACCCATCGGAATTCCATGAGCAATCCGGCTGACACTAATTCCGAGAGGTTTTATTAATTTTGAAAGATAAAGGGCTGTAGCCTCACCTTCCACGCTCGGATTCGTTGCAATTATTATTTCACTTGTCTTGTTATCTTCTATTCTTGATAAAAGTTCTTTAATTTTTAGATCTTCGGGACCTATACCCTCAATAGGCGAAAGGAGACCATCTAAAACATGATATTGGCCATTAAATTCATTACTTCTTTCTATAGCAATTAAATCTTGTGGTTCCTCAACAACGCATATAATTCCATTGTTTCTGGTTTGGCTGCTGCATATGCTGCAGGGATCAACGGAGGTGAAGTTATAGCAGGCCGAACATAGTGTTACATTTGGCTTAACATTAATGATTGCTTCAGCAAGGTTTTTCGTATAGTTTTCGGAGGACCGGAATATATGAAACGCAAGCCTAGTTGCGTTTTTTTCACCTATGCCCGGGAGTTTTGATAGCTCATCGATTAACCTTGAAATAGGTTCGGGTAATCCGGGGCGTTGCATTACAATAAACCGGGCGGGATACCAAGATTCCCAGCCATCTTAGATACTTCGTCCTTCATTATTTCCTGCCCCCTTTTTAACGCTTCATTTATGGAAGCCGTAATTAAGTCCTGCAGCATCTCGATGTCGTTTTCCTGCACTATTTCCGGTTCTATTTTAATAGAGATAATTTCTCCTTTTGCTTTAGCTACCACGGTTACCATACCACCACCGGAACTTGCTTCTACCGTTTTTTCACCTGCTTCTGATTGAAGCTTATCCATTTGCTCCTTCATTTTTCCCGCTTGCTTGAGAAGATTCTTTATATTTCCTCCAAATTTCATAATTTGCTCCTTTTTTTGTTTTTAATCCCAACCAAAGTACCTCCAAATATGTCAATAGCATACTGGAGCGCATCATTTTTTTTCATATCTACTTTATCATTTTTTTTTCTTGGTATTTGTTCCTTAATATTAATGTTCTTTGAGTTAATAAACACCTTTATATATATCTCTTTAGAGAAAAATTCTTTTCCCAGCTGTTTTATGCTTTCTTTGGTTTTATCTAGGAGCAGGTAATCCGAGTGCAGGGAAGGTGAGTCAAATGTTATAACAAGATTAGATTTATCAAGCGATACTTGACCTTGTTTAATGTGTTTGGCCGTAATTCTTTTTTTCGAACTTATGTAATCAATAAACTGATCTGCACTTTTTTGATAGTCGTTATCCGGAATTTGTTTTGTCTTGTCTTCCTTATTATCAATATTTATTGATCGTTGGGTCTGCAAATCAGGTTTTCTGTTATCAGTGGTATTCTTTTTACCGCCAAGTTCATTAGATAGAGTTTGTATTTTATCTATTATTTGTTCTATGGGAATGGATTGCTCCAACAGGCATAACTTAATTAATGTTGATTCCAATGACAATTGTGGATATGGTGATTTTTGAATCGATTCAGCTCCCAAAAGCATATTATTAAAAATAATCTCCAGACTTTCTTTATTTTCATCCTTTATAATTTTAGCCAATTCATTTTTATCATCGTCCGATAAATCATAAAGAATGTCTTTGCCGCATATTTTCAAAAACAAGCAATTTCTAATTGTTTTCAAAAGGAGTTCTGAGAATCTTTTAGGGTTTATTCCTTTGGTTAAGACTTCGTGTAAAAGTTCTATACACAGTTTAGGATCGGTGTTCAGTATTGCCTTTAGGGTATTAAATATTATAGATCGTTCTAATATGCCCAGAATTTTAACGGAATCGTCATAACTTATATTCTCACCGAAAGTGGCTATTAGCTGATCAAATAAACTTATCGCATCTCTCAAGCTTCCATCTGCTTCCTGAGCAATGATGTAAAGGGTTTGATCGTCGACAATGATTTTTTCGTTTGATGCCAGATACTGTAATCTCCTTTTGATGTCTTCTACTGATACCCTCTTGAATTCAAACCTCTGGCACCTCGAGAGAATTGTCATAGGGATTTTATGAACTTCTGTTGTGGCCAGTATGAAATAAACATGGGAAGGCGGTTCTTCCAAAGTTTTTAACAAGGCGTTAAATGCGGATTGGGAGAGCATATGCGTTTCATCTATGATATAAATCTTACATTTCCCTGATGTAGGAAGATATTTTACATTTTCAATTAATTCTCTTATATCGTTAACGCTTGTATGAGATGCGGCATCAATTTCTAAAACATCCAGGGATTTGCCATCATCGATCTCCTTGCAGAAACTGCAATAGTGGTCATTGTTGCATTTCTCAATATCCGGGCTAAATTCACAGTTTAATGCCTTGGCAAGTATCCTTGCTGTGGAAGTTTTGCCGACACCTCTGGGACCAGAGAAGATATAAGCATGCGCTATTTTTTGATTTTTTATTGCATTTTTTAGTGTGGTAGTAATGTGTTCCTGACCGATCAGGTCGTCTAATGATTTTGGTCTCCATTTTCTTGCTAAAACTAGATATGACATAGATTTTATTAATCAGCTAGCCGGGCAAATCGTATCACCTAGGAGTCTTTGCTACCGTTGCTCCCTTCCGGGCCTGGCGGAGTTCGCAATCTCCTACCGCACGAACCCGGCTAGCTGAAATTAATTTTGCGTTGGCGGAGAGGGTGGGATTTGAACCCACGAGGGAGTGTTAACCCCCTACACGCTTTCCAGGCGAGCACCTTCAGCCACTCGGTCACCTCTCCATTTTACACTGATTTTAAGATGATTTTAACATTCTGATTTAATTGTTCAAAAATTGTAATTATGATATGGAACTTAAATATGAGTAGATAGCAAATATGAGAAAGAGAATATATAATTAGCCATCTTCTTCCGGGTATTGAGCACCCAGCTCGTCACCTTCTTGAATTTGCTCGGGAGGCGCGAATGCTTCAAAGGTACAGCCCAGAAATGCAAAAGTGGTGAATATGGTTAATATAATTATAAAATAGTTGATTGATTTCTTCATTTGCAGTTTTTAGTTCCCCGAATGCTGACATTTACAAACGTTCTCTCTTAAGTGTGCAACAACATTCCATATTTGTTCATCCGATAAGCTACCGCCCCATGGCGGCATTGCTGCGGATTTTCCTTGAGATGCCCCTCCCTCTTTTATGACCATAAACAAGTATTCATCTGTCAATGTCGAAACGTATGTTCCATCACTTAAATCCCTTGGTTTTGGGTCAAGGGCTGCTCCGGCAGGTCCATCACCCTTGCCCTCAGTTCCATGACATATTGCACAAATATTCGAAAAGGAATCATTGCCCATTGAAGAGTCGCCCTGGGTTTCAGCATTAACTAAATTAATGTTTACTAAAAATAAAATTGGTAAGATCATTACAGAAAAATAGTATCTCATGATCAGCTTCTCCTAATGAATTTTAATAATTTTGAGATTAATTTTAACACTTAATTCTAAATTGTTAAGAATATTTATGTAATCTAATGTAAAACGATTCATTTTATTGATACAATAATATTTTTCTCTATACATATGATACGTATTATTGAAAGGAGAATTAGATGGATTTGATAAAGGTTAAAACTGCACAAGGTATTTCCACAATAAAGTTGAGCAGGCCAAAGGTAAACGCAATCAATGAATCACTGGTAGATGAGCTCATAATGTCCTTTTCAGGCTTAAAGAATAGGTCGGATGTTAAAAGCATTCTGCTCACCGGAGAGGGGAGTTTTCTCTCTTTTGGTTTTGATATCCCGGAGTTTTTAAACTATTCGAAGGATGAGTTTAGAGTATTTGTTGAAAAATTTTGCAAGCTATTAAACGAAATATTTTTATTTCCTAAACCGGTGTTATCAGGGATAAATGGCCATGCAATAGCTGGCGGATGTCTGTTAGCGTTAGCTTGTGACTACAGAATAATGGTTGAAGATAGAGCAAAGATTGCATTGAATGAGTTAACTTTTGGATCGACTGTTTTCCCGATTGGGATATCAATCCTGAAATACACTGTTGGAACGAGAAATGCCGAAATAATGCTTGAGCGCGGTGGAATGTATTCTGCCAATCAAGCAAAAGAGATTGGTTTAATTGACAAATCTGCACCATTGGAAAAATTTGATGATCTTGTCGAAGAAACTCTTGGTGAATATTCAAATAAGGATCCACTTGCATTCAGCGACTTGAAATATAACTTGAGAAAGAATGTTATAGAAAAGGATAATGATTTTGATATAAACAGATTTATTGATATTTGGTATTCAGACAGTACCTGGAATAATTTACAAAACATAAAAATCAAAGATTAGTAAATTACTGTACCAGGTGGGAGGGTCGATGATACAAGAATGGAATAGAATCAAATCTGATAACGTGTTTTCTTGCAGGGTATTTTCTGTTCGCAAAGATATAAGTGTTTCGCCCTATACATCTCGTGAACATGACTTTTATGTAATTGAAGCGCCAACCTGGGTGAATGTAATTGCTTTGACAGAGAACATGCAAATAGTACTGATCGAGCAGTACAGACATGGAATTTCAAGTAATACGATAGAAATTCCTGGTGGCATGGTAGATCAGGGTGAAAAACCGATTAATTCGGCTAAGAGAGAATTGCTTGAGGAAACGGGTTATGAGTCGAATAAATGGACATTTTTAGGCGGTATTAGCCCGAATCCCGCTATACAAAATAACATATGCTACACTTTTTTGGCTGAAAATGTAAAAAAGATCCGGGAACCTAAGTTTGATACTGCCGAAGATATTATGTCCGTTTTGACAGATTTCGATAAGGTTCCAGAGCTGGTTAAGCAGGGAAGGATAAATCATTCTTTAGTAATAACAGCATTTTACTTGTACACACTGCTATTGGATAAAGAAATAACCGGTTAGAAATTCAATAAATTAAATCTTAAATCTACTAATCTGTATATTAAAATAAAAAAAATTAATTATACCGCTACTCTTCACTTTTCTGGCGCTCTACTTTTGTTGCTTGAGGACCTTTTTCACCATCTTTTACTTCGTAGTCAACGGCCTCACCCTCGTTAAGGACTTTATAACCGTCACCTTCTATACTGCTATAGTGAACAAAAATGTCTTTGCCTCCATCATCTGGTACTATGAAACCATAGCCCTTAGAGCTGTTAAACCATTTTACTTTTCCCTTTGGCAAAACTATACCTCCAAAAAATATTAGACCATTTAATCTCTCATAACTTACCAGTTTTGTCAATTGTTTTATAATAATGCAATTTTATAAATTATTATTTGATTGAGAATAAATAATATAAGATGTATATTTAAATAGTTATTATAACAATTTGCGGAGGATATTATGGTCGATTTTAGAATTTTTATATATATATTGTCCTTATCAATTTTTACTCTGTTTATTTATCAAGATTATTCTTATTCGCAAGCAGTTGGGGGAGGCGCCCCTGCAGCTCCGAGTGCGCCAACACCTCCTGATTTCCCCTCGTATATAGTATACCCTACTGAAAATCTTGATAATTTTGGTTTATCGAGTATGGGATCAAGTACAGAGGGTGATTACGTGAATGGAGCCGGAACATTAGGGGAAACTGTAAAAAGAAAGAGCAACATTGAAATTAATGCCCCTAAAGAGGAATCTATGGAACAAAAGGACAATAATGATCAGGTAAATTCTGGCAACTTAAGTACCGAAAATCAGCAACTCCTTGAGCAACAGCCTGATTTCTCCCCAAAAGTTCCTAAAAGCAGCGGAAGAGTATTTACATGGACGGATGATAACGGATTATTGCATGTAACAAACAATTTGGGAACAATCCCTCCTAAATATCAAAAGCAAGTACTTGAAGAATCTAATAAAAACAGTTTTTAAAGATTTAACTTGGCATACAAAACTTTTATACAAACCAACGAAACAACTATTTTGTATTTTTACTAGTAGTTGTTGTTTTACTCTCTTTTTTAGGAGAGGTCTTGTTGATATTCTCTTCTAGAGCCTCCACCTTGTTGGATAATCTCTTTAATTGTCCCTCGATAATGTAAAGCGAATCATTAGCACCATCTATTTTGTTATATAGTATTACCCCAACTATTATGATTGGAAGGATAATAAAAACTATACTAAACCAGTAACCGGGACTACCTCCGGCACAACTGCTTAAAAAGATTGTAGAAAATGTTAGAGCAAGCAATATCAGTTTATTATTCATTAAAACACCCTCCCGAGTCTTATGATTTTTGATTTTATATTATATATATTATCTTGTTTGTAGTTTAATATTACCTCTGTTTAGTTAAAGCATCAATTTTATATATTAACAAAAGCTATTTATGGTTGATGTATTTTAGATAATAAATCTCTCTTCCCTCGTTCCTATATTCCTGTTCAAATTTTGTAGATGGTCTTCTTTTGTCTTCTTTAAGGTATTTTTGTTCCCCGTATTGGTTGGAAAAATTCTTGCTAGTGCTTAAGATGTCTATTGAATTGAAAATATATTCTTTGTGATCGCTCGCTATTTCCAGAATTCCATTATTGATTATCCTATTGGATAGGACATCTACAAACTCTTTATTAATCAGCCTGTGTTTTGTATGTTTATCCTTCGGCCAAGGATCGGGGAAATTTATATAGATAGCATATAATGAGTCAGGATAGATAAGTTCTTCAAGTGCAATCCTGGCATCCATGTAAAGCAGTTTTATATTGATGCAATTTAGTTTTTGAGCTTTCCTTATCCCTTTTTTATATCTGTTTCTCTTAATCTCTATACCGACAAAATTGATTTTTGGGTTATTGACTGCAAGTTCTACGATAAAGTCGCCGTCCCCGCTGCCAATTTCAAGGTGTACCGGGTTTTTATTATTGAATAACTTAGAGAAATTCAGGGGAATTATATGGTCTGTGACATCAATGCCGGGATTAAATATTTTGTCTGGTATCATTGTAAATTAAGCAGGTTAGTTAATTGTTTAGATAGAAAGATTATTTGTTAGATTGTTTTATAAATAAAGTTCTCATCAACTTTAATTCCGTAATTGCCATTTATTGATGACATCTCGCCTATTTTTATTGGCAATGTCATTTCTATCTCACCACCACGGGCTTTTTTATCAAGCTTCATGACATCTATTAATTTCTCGATTCCTGTACTTTGGGGGATGTCGGTTGGAAGGCTGGCTGAACCAATAAGATTTTGTAATCGGGTGAGTTCATCATGATTCCAGAGCCCGAGCTTTATTGCTATTTTGCCCTCTGCAATCATACCAATTGAGATTGCTTCTCCGTGAGTAATTTTGAAATCCGAAAGTGCTTCAATCCCATGACCAATTGTGTGACCGAAGTTGAGGATTTTTCTTAGATTGGATTCTTTTTCATCGTTTTCAACAACTTTACCTTTAATCTCACAACTGGTTTTAACTATATATCTCAAAGCTTGTTTATCATGCATGAGAATCTTTTCAATATTCTTTTCTAAAAACCGAAAGAGATTCCCATCTTTTATTACTCCGTATTTGATTACTTCGGCAAGTCCCTCTCTAACCTCTTTCCTGGGCAGAGTCTTTAGTGTGTTGGTATCGATATACACTCTGTATGGTTGGTGAAATGATCCTATGAGGTTCTTTCCACGGGGCGTATCTACTCCCGTTTTGCCTCCGATCGAACTGTCGACACATGCGACAAGACTTGTAGGAACCTGAACATACTTCACCCCCCTGTTGTATGTTGCAGCCAAATATCCGGCTACATCTCCGACTACTCCTCCGCCAAGTGCAATCACTGCACTGTCCCTGCCAAATTTGTTATTCAGCATTTCATCTTCCAGTTTAGATTTTGTCTGTCTGTTTTTATTTTTTTCTCCTGCCGGGAAAGTTAACAAAATGTTATTTAATCCCAGGTCGCTAAAATGTTTTTTTAAACTTTCACCGTACAATTTATGAACATTTGAATCCGTTATAATGGCATAATTATAGGCAAGATCAGCTTGCTTCATATCGGGGGCTATGCTTTCGAGTATATTTTCCCCGATAACTATTTTGTATGAATCGTCTTCAATTTTCCTTAGAGAAATGTTTATTTCGATCATATATGTGCTAGAAAGGGAACTTGATTGTTGACCAAATATTGTGGGGGTTAAGCTTATCACTTCCCTTAAGTTCTGTTAATTCTATTAAAAAATAATACCCTGCGATTTCACCACCGGATTTTTCTATTAGTTCCCCGGCGGCTTTTGCGGTTCCCCCTGTTGCTAAAAGATCATCCGCGATCAAGACCTTATCTCCTGGGGATACTTCGTCCTTATGCATTTCCAGTTTGTCCGTACCGTACTCAAGCTCGTAAGATGCTTCTAGCGTATCAGAAGGAAGTTTCCCGGGTTTTCTTACTAAAATTACTCCTTTATATAATTTGTATGACAGGGCAGAAGCAAAGATAAAACCCCTAGCATCTATGCCAACTATATAATCTAGATCCACATCGCTTATCTGATCGCCGATTTTGTCAATGGTGTATTTGAACGCCCTTGGATTTTTTATAAGCGGAGTAATATCGTGAAAAAGGATTCCTTTTTTGGGGTAATCAGGGATATCCCTGATATAAGATTTTAGATCAATTTCGCTCATAAACAACTCCCTATTAATATAAGAAATTAAATGGATTTACCGGTATCCCGCTTTTTCTTAACTCAAAATGTAAATGTGAACCTGTTGAATTGCCCGTTGATCCCACTTCCGCAATTATCTCACCTTGTCTCACGCAATCACCTGCAATTACAAGGTTCTTGCTGTTGTGAGCATACATTGATCTTAATCTTCCCAAATGCTCAATAACAACAATGCGCCCATACCTATTAAATCCTCTTATGTTCTTACCTGACAGTATGATCAACCCGTCTTCGGTGGCTCTTATAGCAGTACCTTTAGGAGCTGGAATGTCAATTCCAAAATGATAATTATTGCGTCTCTTCTTTCCATATCCGGACGAAATATTTCCCGACACCGGCCAAATAAATTTCTGATCGTAATTAATAGAGGGCACTTTAATTAATGTGCCTATAGGTATGTCTGTATGGTCTGGTATGTTATTTATCTCTAATATTTTATTGACAGTTGAGTTATATCTGCGGGATATTCTGTATATTGTTTCACCCTTTTTAATCCTATGAAACTTGTGGCCATCGATATCTCTCTTATTTTCACTTACACAATCTTCTACAGTTTTTTTAATGGTTTTACTGATTGTGAAGGGTTGTTCTGTCTTTAAAGCGCATGAGATACTAACAATTATCGGGATAAAGAAGAAAAGCCATGTCAACGGCTTCCTTAGCAGAGTTAACTTTTTGTATCTTATTTGATACATCCCAGGTATTTATGCCTATAACCGGTATATTGAGCCTAAGAGCAAATGCTATCTCAGATAATGTACCGTAGCTTCCGCTAATCGCAATTATCACCTTGCTTGATCTTACCACTATAATGTTCCTGGCATGGCTCATCCCGGTTACAATTGGTATATCAATGTATTTATTTGCATCGCCTGCGTAATCGCCGGGTATAATACCAATTGTTTTTCCTCCGTTTTGTTTAGCCCCCCTGCATACCGCTTCCATAATGCCTGATAAGCCACCGCAGACAACCACTGCATTTCTCCCTGCAATCTCCCTTCCAACCTCTTCTGCAATTTTATTTTCTTGATCGGAAGATTCTGATGTTCCGATAACTCCGATTATTTTTTCCATATTTTTATAGTTTATTTTATTTGAAATCAATTCAAAGTTTAAATTGTATTTTAATATTTATTCTGTTTTTGATATGTTTATTATGCACAAATGAATTACTTAGATTGGCTAGTAATTATTTTATATATAATAGGTTTAATATCTCTCAGTATTTATCTAGGTAAAAATCAAAAGAATATTGAGGATTATTACCTGGGAGGAAGATCTCTCTCGTGGTGGACTATCGGTTTATCAACAATGGCTACTCAACTCGGGGCGATAAGCTTTATCTCTGCTCCGGCATTTGTTGCCTTAAAGCCTAATGGAGGTCTTACATGGCTTGGCTATGAGTTTGCAGTTCCCATTTCTTTGGTGTTCGTTATGATATTTATTATTCCCGTAATTCACCGTTCAAATGTTGTTAGCGTTTATGAATACCTTGAAATCAGATTTGATTCTTCCACGAGATCGATAGTAAGTGTTATATTCCAAATTAGCAGGGCTCTGGCAACCGGTGTTGGGATATATGCGATAGGGATTGTTCTCTCGGCTATATGGGAATTGCCCCTGGTGCCTACTATTTTAACGATCGGAATTATTACAATAATTTACGACGTAATCGGGGGGATCAAAGCTGTGATATATAGCGATGTAATCCAAATGGTAATACTAACCCTGGGTATTTTTATATGTGGTATTGCCGCTTATAGCCTGCTTGGTGGTTGGGAGAACCTGGTTGCAGGAATAGATAAAGAAAGGTTAATGATAATGAAAACAAATACCCTTGGATTTGGTGATGGAGAGGATTTTAGTTTCTGGGCTTTATTGATAGGGGGGTTTTTCTTATACACATCTTATTATGGGTGTGATCAAAGTCAAATTCAAAGGGAGATAGCCGCTAAGGATTTAAATGAAGCTAAAAAATCTTTGATGTTTAATGGTCTTGCAAGGTTTGTTTTAGTTGTTGGATATTTATCGATGGGTCTTTTAATTGGTGCCTTTGCATTTCAAAACCCTGAATTTATGAGCAAGATACCACCGGATAAGGTTGATTATATGGTGCCAATTTTTATATTGAATTACCTTCCCCACGGGTTGATAGGTTTTATTGTTGTAGCTCTGCTTGCGGCATTTATGTCGAGTTTGGATTCGTCAATTAATTCCCTCAGCGCTGCATCCATAAGGGATATATATCAAAAGTATTTTAACGACAGTACGAACGAAAGACGTTTATTTATAATGTCTAAGATTTTTACTATTTTTTGGGGGTCTGTTTGTACGATATTTGCCCTGTTTGTAGGTTCAATCTCTGATACTGTAATAGAGGCGATTAACAAGGTAGGTTCTTTATTCTATGGGCCGATACTTGCTGCTTTTGTTCTGGGGATACTAATAAAACGAGCTACTGCAAATGGAACGAAATTAGGAATTTTAGTAGGTGTTTTAATTAATTTCATATTATGGGTAGGGTTTCCGGGGGTTTCATGGCTTTGGTGGAATGCCATAGGGTGCATTTCTGCTATAATAATCGCATATGTATGGAGTTTGTTTTTCTGGGATATCAAAACTACCGAAATGGATAAAACTAAGGAACCGGATCGTGGAATTAAGTGGAGGAATAGATATGCATTAATGATAATTTATTTCTTCGTAATTGTAGCAGCTTGTTATATACTACAAAAATATTGGCTACAAGGTTAGAAATACCAAATTGAATGTTGCGAATTAGAAAAATTAATATATTGTGGAATACTTTTACAATTATTCATAAGGAGGATAGTATGAAAAAATTCATACTTATTACTTTAGCACTATTGTTAAGTTCGGGCATATCGGTACTGTCAAAAGATACTGAGATTTCAGCACTGGGTTTCAAATTTGGAATGGATGACGATGATGCAATTGATTACATTGAATCTCAGGGCAATGAAATCATACAGAATGCAGAAGACTCAAATGATCTTAGAGTTGTTGTTGCCGATGGTGTTTTTACTGAACTTCCTGAAATTGAGGAATACTCTGATTTGAAGACAAAGCTTGAATTCTTTAAAGATAAACTATTTTCTACAACTTTAATTATCCAATCCCAGGACCAACTGGAGAACAATGAAGTTGAAAAGAATTTGCGTGTTTACCTCACTAAACGATATGGGGAACCAATAGAGGAAGATAAGATGCTTTATTTAAGTTCTTGTATGTGGTACTCATCCGATTTAAAGATCATGTTATCTGGTAATAAAGAGAAGAACTTGGTTAAGCTCGATTATACGTATGAACCAATTTTTCAAAACAGGATGGCAAGGAAAGTGGAAGACAAGCTTGAAGCTAAGTTTAAAGATCCTGCCAGACAGATGTTTATAGATGGTGATTTCAGTAGACCTGGAATTGAAAGTCATAAAGAAGAGAAAGTAATCGATTTTTAACCATAATTCATCTCAATACCATTTACTGCCGAGATAGAAGACTTGTAATGCCCGTAAACCGATCCGATAAATACATATGGGGACATGCTTAATCGGAAATCCATAATCTTTCAATCCTTCGACAAGTTCTAGACTAGGCGTAAAAATCAATTTCACTATAATTATTTTACTCTTAACAGTATTGGTCAATGGCAATTAGAGTTTCTATAGATTATGAGTTATGATTCAATGAAATTTATTCAGATGAGGTGGGAATCCTAAATGTTTAAACTACAGTCCCTTTGTAACAGAACGGGTTTATTCATGTCTATTGTTTGTTTTGTCCTTTTCATCATTCTTATTTCAACTAACCCTGTATTTTCAGAGGATGAAGGTAAACAGGATACTCAACAGCAAACAGCTGAGGATAAAAGCGGTAGTGAAACGAATGAAGAGAAGAGTAGTGATGAAAAAACCGAGCAGGGTTCCGGAGACGAACTAGCTGTTGAAGATAAAGATACCGAGGAAATAGTAGTTAAATCAAAACCAGTTCAGTTCTGTCAGGGTAAATACAAGGATAAGGGATTGGGGGGGAATGTGATAGTAACCGTACAGTGTCCTAATGTAGTCGACAACTGCAAATGTGAAGTGGAGAAAAGGGGCTTAAGAGAGAGTGTTAATTGTGGTGGTGCAAAGAAAATTGCACCCAAATTGGTCGATCTGGTTAGTTGTGAATCAATTTTTGTAAAGTAGTTTCAGGTTTAATAGATTCGAATATATTCCCCGTTTAAATTAAAGATTAATCCGGATATAGAATGTAAGCTTGCAGACCTAATAGTTAGTTATCCGGATTCAGCTATTGAATTATTGAGTTCTGATGATTATTGGAGTACATATAGAGTTTTAACAAATTCAAAAGAAAATTTGGTTTTATTAAAGATTGAGCTTATAAGGTTTGGCTACAATATCGTTTTCTTAAGATATTAATTATATAGATTTTCACATATTTGATTGGTTTATAACTCGTTACATTTCCATCTAGCATAAAGTTGATAGTCTGATCGGTAGATATTAGGTATAAATTATTTATGTCTAAAAAAAGCTACTTCTTTATAATGTCTATACCAAAGCAAGAGATAATCGAATATACAACTAAATTGAGTTCTTATATTTCTAAACTTTTTCCAGGAAGAGATAACCCATTGACTATTGAGCATCTGGAGATAAATGAAGACTACCTTGTGATCAAAGCAACAATTATGTCAAGCGAAGATGGAATTAGAGATTTTGCTGATCGATTTTTCCAAAAAAGATACGAATTGGTTAATCGAAATGGCGAGATTGAAATAGTTTCCAAGGATTTCAAGAAAACAAACTCAACGGTTGTTCCCGAATCTTATCATTAACCCTTATAATTAATGATAGATTGTTCCCAACAGTTAATTCGTGCAGTGACTTAAATCGATTCCATCCCTGCATAAGAGCAGCAAAATGGCCATATTGTAGGTGTTGATAAAAAACGGAAGGATTGCTTAGTTATATTTAAAAAATTCTATAATTTCCTTTTGCTTGCTTACCAATGAATTCATGCGGTCCAAGAGATTGTTAGTTATGTTATCCTCCAAAACAAAGAGATCGTCCCTTCCTTCGATTGTGGATGCCTCTTTCTCAAAATACTTTGTTATATAATATAGAGTATCCATGATTTCTGCTTTGTTCCCTTCATTTATTAACTCGTTCTCTTTTATCTCTTCTAACCGGGGTATAGCCTTTTCAATTTCTTTTTCCATATATCCACATCTGTACTCCAGCGTGTTAAAGTATTTCTGAACTTGTAAGGTATAGTTTTCCAGATCATTATGCTTAATTATCGAGTATTTATTGTTCAAATCCTTTACAGCTTCAAAAGTTTGATCAAAATTTTCAGACTTTACTCCATTTGTGTTAGTGTTTTTACTCATTTGTATTACAATCCCCTTTTTAAAGTGTAACCTACAAGATAAAGCATATATTGTCGAGTTCAAGGGTTAATTTTCTTATTATAGATTAAATAATCAAATGCCAACTCCAGCGGATAAAACATAAATATAAGTCTTTAGTATTAATTTATCAGTAATTCACAAAAATTTTACTGTTTAATAATAGACACTAGTCCTATATAATTATTCCTTAATTGCTTTAAGTTTTAATCAAATGACAAAAAAAGCTTTAGTTTAGTGAAAAGGGCAAGTTATGAATAAAAAAATATTCATTTTACCGGTTTTAGTAATATTAAGTATCGTTTTGACTTATCCCTCTTTTGGAAAAACCATAAGGGTGAAAACGAAAGACAATGCCATAAGACAAGAATGCAGCTTTTCAGCACTTATATTAAAAAAACTCAAATATAATAATCAGCTTGAGATGGTTTCCAGAAATGGAGACTGGATCAAGGTTAAATCCGATACTGTAGAGGGGTGCATACATAAGTCTGCATTAATAGAAAATAGAAGGGATATAACATTAATTAACCTTTACGGACCTCTTGATAAGAGTTATGGCGTAGTAGATGCAATTCAACTTCAGAATGTATCCATCAATCAAGTTAATCGCTTTGCCAAGGGCGGGAACTTAAACATACCTGCCAAGTAAGTTTATTTTCTAACTGTTTTAGTTTTAAACATGCAAACAAAAACATTTGGGACATACTAATGTCTAGTCATTCCTAATTTTTGTATTCATCCATTTCTATATTATTAACGTACTTTAGTTTGTATAGGGGTAGATAGCTACTATTCACTGTGTAGCTAACTCAATATTGATCTTTTCAATCACCTCTAATTATTTTCTCTGACAGGTAAAACCCGGTGTATCAGTGTTATACTTGTCGGGTAAGCTTTTGCGGATATTAGGTAACCCAGGAAAAGTTTTTTAAAATTTCAACGCTATTTTCTTTACTAATCCTTTTCCCAAAGGAAAAGGATTAAACAGGCATCCAAAAAATTGCCAAAATCAATTCCGAAAGCGTTAAAAAAAGATTTAACCGAATCAACGAATAGGAAGATTTGGCATCAGTTAATAAATGCTAAATATTTTTAGCTGTAGGAAACAACTCTGACGAACAGGAAGATTTGGACAAATTATCCTGAAACGCTTCGAACAACTGATCATAATAATCATGAATATATTAATGGACTAAATTTAATTTGATTAATTGCTTTTTCCCAACGTCGTCCGATT
>JAZGCJ010000137.1:0-2263 GCA_036476895.1 Thermodesulfobacteriota bacterium | reverse complement strand
AAAGGATTCAATAGTATCAAAATCAACTAATGAAGGTTCTCGTTTGTCTTTTCTATACTGATTTATGAAGGTATTAATCAATATTTTAAATAACCATGCCTTTTCATTACTAATTTCTTTGTCTTCCCGGAGAAATTTGAACGCCCTCAAATAAACCTCTTGGACCAGATCATCTGCATTATGTTTATTCTTGACAAGATATAATGCCGACCTGTATAAGGCGTCTATGTGTGCAAGGATATCATCTTTTTGACTCACGTTTTATTATCCCGGAAAATTGCATAAATTGACGCCGTAACATCTCAACTGAGCACTTCGACCCTGAGTCACTCAGGGTCGAAGTGCTCACCAAATCATACAAATGCCTCGTAAGTACAATGGAACCTTCATCAACCTCTATGGATACTTTATCCTCTTTTTCATCAAAATGTTTTAATAGGCCACATGTAATTGGCAATAGTCCATCTTTCTTGAACAAACAAATCTCATCACCGACCCTTAATCTGTTAAGGTCTTTATTACTCGTCATTTTCAACTCCTCTCTAGGAAATATACAACTGCTACTTCGGGATTTGCAATTTTGATAAAATTTTGTTACAACCCTAAGGATTGTATGCTCGATCAGTTACAAATCCCGTATAACATTTAAGTTCTTGTCAATAGAAAGCTGTTCTATATCCCAACAAATGAAGGTTTATTACTAAGCAACATACACTACATCATCGTTTCAATCTTTACCTCTTCATATGAATCGCCTTTTTTTACCTCAATTTTTTTCGGGATCAGACCACGCTTAAATGTTTTGACACCACTAATTCTAACCCATTCACCCATATAGTCTGCTAAAGCTGGAGCTGGAACGGTCAGGACATAGACCTTTCCGCCTTTTTTCCCGTCAACCAATAACCTACGGGTATCCCCATCTTGGCACACATGGCTGCACATCCAGGCATATTCCCTTTGGGTGTCATATGGTCGTTAGTAAAATTGTCATTATTCATCCCATAACACTTCGTATCAACTAAAATGCCAGAAAATGTCTTAAGCTTTTCACCACTACCATATCCATAGCTTGTTTCGATAAAAAACGGCAAGATAAATACAGCTAACATTATAGGTATCAACTTCTTAAACATAGTACACCTCTTTTTTATACCATTTGCTAATAACTTCAATGCTGCTCCTTATATTAAAGACAAATTATATACGAAATTTATTCCCACAAATACAAAAATGAGAAAAAAATCGGCAGGATGTTACGCTTTGGGAGTCTTATCGCTTATCGATGTTAGGTTTCTTTTAGAGGCTATACTCAGTTCCCAAACCAGGTTGCATTTCATAAGATACATATATAATGGTTTATTTGACTGCCCCTGTAGTACTTGTGATGAAGCCCATCCATATAGTTTCGTTGCCAATAAAATTATGCCAATAGCCTATTACGTCCCTGTATATTCTGATATTTATTCTTCCAGCCACATCTTGTTTACCCGACGATCTTTTTGACGGGCCGTCTTCTATCTATAGCAAATTTGGTGGCTAAATTGTAACTTTACCCTTCATTTATTTTTCGTTGATTAATCATACGTATCGGCAAATCTGATAACTTATTATCTGGGTCTAATTTTTTTTCGCAGTCATCCAACCACTTTTCAATCTCATCAAACTTAAACGGTTTCTCGAATATATGACAGCCAAGCCTCTTAGCATGTTCAATCTCTTCATCTGTCCATCCCCCAGACATTATTGCTACGTTCTGAATTTTACACCCATTTCTTTTCTGGTGTTCTATGAATTCAAGCCCTGTCATATTGGGCATATTAATATCAGTGATGATAATATTCATACAATGAGTTCCAACTGGACAGGAACATTTACTTTCCAAAAATATGGGAGAGAAAAAGGGTTCAGAAGAACCATGAACTTCGTATCCCCTGTCTTTCAACACACCATCGATTAAGGTCCTTTGTAAATAATCGTCTTCAAGGACTATAGCTCTTGGTCTTGGTTTTTCTAAATTGAAATTCCTTCCTTTTGCTTCCTTTCTTAAGGTTTCTTCAACGGTTATGTTTATCCTGTCTCTTTCTTGTTTGTCAATTTCCGTAAACTCTGTTGCGATACGGAACATAGAATTTGGTGGTTGAACATCCTGTGTTAAAAGATGCTGGAATTCTTCAATGCGGATTATTTTCCCAACACAATTTATGGTAGGTGTGGATTTAGAAATGTCTATTTTTAAATCCAGAAGTGAAACAATTTTTAG
>JAZGCJ010000136.1:0-10663 GCA_036476895.1 Thermodesulfobacteriota bacterium | reverse complement strand
ATAGGCACAACGGGTACCTTGGAAATCATGGCAATCATAAAGCCACCCTCCTTAAATGGTAAAAGCTTGCCATCTTTGCTCCTGGTTCCCTCCGGTGCTATTAAAACGGACGGACCATTCTTGAGTCTCTGAACAATCTTCCTAATCTCACTGCTATCCCTACTTGAACCATCCCTCGCAACAAAATAATGCCCTGTAAGCTTTGGAACCCAACCCACAAACGGCATTCTGGCAACCTCTTTTTTCATCATAGCCCTCCATTCAAAGGGCAATCCGGCACAAAAAGCTAAAATATCAAATGAACTTTGATGGTTATACATTATTATGGAAGGTTCCTCGGGTATGTTTTCAATCCCATCAACAAGAAGTTTTACACCGAAAGACCTCAATGAACATTTTGCCCAAGGACGTATAACTGCTTTAACAGCAAGATTGGGAAAAATCAGGGAAAGTAGCACACCGTATGTTCCAAATATCAGTGTAAAGAAAGAAAACGATAAAATTGAGAATAGAGTCCTAAACATTTATTATTTTAAATTATCTTTATAAAACGAATTATATCAACCCGAAATTATTTTCAGCGCCCCGGGTACTACCTCAATCCTGTGACTGCCGGGCTTCAGGTAAAACGATTCACCATCCATGTGAGCCGGGATTTCGCTTTTTAGTTTTATATTCATCATCTTAGATTGATGTATATGAACCTGCTTGTATGATACATGTTTCCCATCCAAAGCCTTTGGGATTATATTTAATCTCGAGAATACAGGCATATCCTCTATTATATGAAAGTCCAAAAGACCGTCATCAACTACTGCACCCGGAGCCAGTTGAAACTTGCCTCCCTGGAATCTTCCGTTTGAAGCGCCGGTAAGCAAAAGTTTATCGTTGAACTTTAAATCATCTATGTCAACCTCTGCTTGAAAACCCCTAAAAGTGATGGCTTCAATAATAGATCCCACAATATATCCAAACTGACCCATATATCTTTTTAATTTATGAAACTGAAATGAAATTGCCCCGTCAAGACCTATTCCCAGTCCGTTAATAAAATAATTGTCGTCTATCTTGCCCAGGTCTATTAGTTTTGATTTGAAATTAATTAGTGTTTTTATAGATGAATGAATATCCAATGGTATGTCTGCTGCTTTAGCAAAGTCGTTACCGCTACCGGCTGGTATTAAACCAAACAAATTACCAGAACCGATTAATCCGTTTATCACCTGATGAGCAGTCCCATCACCACCGACAGAAACCACCGCATCATAGGATTTCTCTCTCAAGTCAAATGCAATTTCAGATGCTTGTCCGGGATATTGAGTATAAACATATTCGAAATTAATATTATCTCGTTCAAGAACATTCCTTAATAACGTGAACGATTCATAACCGCGATTTCCGCCTGATTTAGGATTAACTATGATAAATAGCTTTTTAGACATATAGTGAATAGAGTTACTGGATTTCGATTACATATACCAAAGCTATAATTATAAAAGTTTAAGCCGACTTGGAAAGATAATCTTAATCACTTAAAAGTTTGATGGCAACTTGATTAAGCCATTTTTTTATGTTAAATAAATTCGATTTGCATAAATTAATAATTTATTAGAAATTAGGAGGTACTTAATGACGGAAGAGACACAAGTCGAGCAGATTGGTGACATTATCAGCATGAAGCAACTCCTGGAAGCCGGAGTACATTTTGGTCACCAAGTCAGCCACTGGAATCCCAGAATGAAAAACTATATTTTTGGAAAAAGAAATGGGATTCATATTATTGACCTTCAACAAACAGTCGGACTTTTTAAAAATGCATACAATTATGCAAGGGACATATCATCTGAAGGTGGCGAATTACTATTTGTTGGTACAAAGAAGCAGGCTCAGGGAATCATACAAGAAGAGGCTATTAAATGCTCAATGCCCTATGTTAATACCAGATGGCTTGGGGGAACATTAACAAATTTCCATACAATAAGGCTGAGGGTTGACTACCTGCTAGAGCTTAAAAAGATGGATGAAGAAGGTCATATGGAATTGCTACCTAAAAAGGAAGCTAAGGGATTAAAGAGAGAAATTCAAAAACTCGAACACTTACTTGGAGGAATAGTAAATTTAAAAAGATTACCGCAAGCACTTTTTATTATAGATACCCGTAAAGAGTATATAGCAGTGAAAGAAGCGAAGAAACTGAACATCCCGATCATAGCAGTTATCGATACAAATTGTGATCCGGCAAATGCAGACTATATTATACCCAGCAACGACGACGCAATAAGAGCAATAAAACTGTTTACTTCCAGAATAGCGGATGCATGCCTAGAAGGTAAGCACATGTTTGAACAAAAGCTGATGTCCGGTGAAATCGAAAAGCCTCAAGATGATGACACATCCGTTGTAGTTGAAAGAAAGGTTTTTGTATTCAAAGATTTCGATGAAAGTAATACATCCGAAACCGTTCAAGTTGCTTCACCGGAAGATGGTGTTGAAAATGCCCAAAGTGAATATATTAATAAACCTAAAGAGTCAGCACCAAAGGAGTCAGCACCAAAGAAAGATCAAAATAAAATTTCCGATGACCCGTTTAAGACTCCGGATGCCGAAAAGAGCGGGGAGGAACAAAGTTAAGAATGAGCGAAATAAGTGCCAAGATGGTAAAGGAACTTAGAGACAAAACAGGAGCACCTTTTATAGACTGTAAAAATGCGTTAGAAGATGTGGATGGAGATTTCGGAAAAGCATCTGAGATTCTTAGAATAAAGGGTGTAGCCAAAGCATCAAAAAAGGTTGGAAGAGCAACACCGGAAGGCTCTATAACATCATATATTCATGCTGGCGGAAAAATTGGTGTAATGGTTGAAGTTAACTGTGAAACTGATTTCGTCGCACGAAATGAAGAATTTCAGAAACTGTGCAAGGAGATAGCGATGCAGATCGCCGCATCCAATCCAACTTACATAAGCAAAGAGGATATCCCCGAATCAATACTATTAAAAGAGAAAGAACTAATGAGAGCTCAGGTCATAGAATCAGGCAAACCCGAAGATATAGCAAATAAAATTGTTAAAGGGAAAATTGGCAAATTTTATGAAGAAGTCTGTTTAATAGATCAGACATATATAAGAAATTCCAAAGTGAAAGTAATCGATATAATCCAAGCTGTTATTGCAAAGGTTGGAGAAAATATTATAGTGCGTAGATTCGTCAGATATCAATTGGGAGAAGCTTTGGAAAATGATTAATTGCCATGAGTCCCCCAAATAAACGACGGCCCAAGTACAATAAAATTCTTCTTAAGTTAAGCGGTGAAGCCCTACAGGGCAGTCAATCCTTCGGAATTTGTTCCCAAACATTAGAATCAATATCAAATGAAATAAAGGAAGTCCACGATCTCGGTGTTGAAATCGCCATCGTAATCGGAGGTGGCAATATATTCAGAGGTGTTGCAGGAGCTTCCTCGGGTATGGACAGGGCAACCGCAGATCAAATGGGCATGTTAGCTACCGTGATAAATGCTTTAGCCCTTCAAGATTCATTAGAAAGGAGAGGAATAAACACAAGAGTTCAAAGTGCTATAGAGATAAATCAGGTAGCAGAACCCTATATTAGAAGAAGAGCAATTAGACATTTACAAAAAAAAAGAATTGTTATTTTTGCTGGCGGCACCGGCAATCCTTTCTTTACCACCGATACCGCGGCGACCCTGCGAGCACTTGAAATTTCTTCAGATGTAATATTAAAAGCAACTAAGGTTGATGGCGTTTATGATAAAGACCCATTAATATATAAAGATGCTGTAAAGTTCAAGAGTATTAAATATATGGATGTATTAAAAAAAGAACTAAAGGTTATGGATGCCACATCTATTTCATTATGTATGCAAGACAATATACCCATTATTGTTTTTAATCTATTTCAGATGAGAAATATAAAAAATATTGTAATGGGTAAAGAAATTGGAACAATCGTAAGGGGTAATAACGATGAATAAAGAAATAGGTATCGATGAAATAATTGATAAATCAGAATCAAGAATGAATAAGACTATTCATGCATTTGAATCTGAACTGGTAAAGATAAGAACAGGGAGAGCATCAATAGCTATGATTGAAGATATTAAGGTCGATTACTACGGCGCTTCTACTCCGATCAACCAGCTTGCTACACTTTCAACACCTGAAACCAGAACAATTTTGATACAACCTTGGGATATAAGTGCCATAACCTATATTGAAAAAGCATTGCTTCAGTCAGATTTAGGTGTAACACCAATCAATGATGGAAAGATAATAAGACTGGTCCTGCCTATACTAACTGAAGAAAGAAGAAAGAAGTTGGTTAAACACTGCAATAAATTAGCTGAAGATTTTAGAGTTTCAATCAGACAAATCAGAAAGGATATAAATCATAAAATTAAGGAAATTGAGAAAGAAGAGAAGCTTCCTGAAGATGAAACCAAAAAGGTCTTAAATCAGGTTCAAGACTTAACCGATAAATTCATTTCTGAAATAAACTCAAGGTTTGAAAACAAAGAAAAAGAAATATTAGAGTTTTAGTTACTATTAGTTACTAATTGTAAAAATTAAATTATAATTTAGGTAGAAATGAGAAACTCTCTTTCAAATGTGTTTTCATATCTATTTATGATTGCTAGTTTTATCTGCATTATATCTGCCTTCTCGCTGCTCGTTATATTAGTCAGATACTTCATGATAGACATTGGCCCTCAGGAAAAACAAATTGCAAAGCTTTTTGTTGTAATTTTTATATCCACAATCATCCTAGCACCTATTTTGCACTATATATCCTATAGACTTGAAAAATATTCCGGAAGAATGAAAGAAGTTTGACACATATGAATTTCAACCAGCTATATTCAAAATACTACTTTATGTAATCTAATAAAGGGTATATATTTACCAATAAGAAATAAAATATCTTGCTTAATATATGGAGCAGGAATTGGATATTAATTACTTTCAAAATTCCCTAGCATTACTCATATTTGATATAAATGGGAACATAGTTGATTTGAATCCCGCTATAGAAAATCTCTTTGGCTATGTGAAAGATGATCTGATAGGTCAAAACATTCAAAAAATAATTCCGGGAAAATACGAAACACTGTACGATAAGATAATCGGGAAAGATAGCAACAACTCAGAAAGTCTGAACGGAAGAAGTTATGAAATATCAGGAGTCAACAAAGACGGATCAGAAATACCAATCGAGATTTTAATATCAAAAAACTCATCTCATAACTCCTGCATTTACACAGCTATTTTAATTGATATTAGAAATAGAGAAACGTTTTATGAAAAGCTTATACAATCGTCCAAGCTAGCGGCAGTTGGAGAACTGGTATCGGGTGTTACACATGATCTAAATAATCCGCTAGCAGTTATTATGGGTTACACTGAAATGATGATGATAGAGAGCAAAATGGACGATGAACTTAAGAGGTCGCTTGAAATAATATATGGAGAAGCTGATAAAGCGAGAAAAATTATAAGGAATCTCCTTTCTTTAACTAGAAAGAACTCTCCGGAAAAAGAAAACATTTCGATAAATGAGGTTATTGAAAAAACCTTAAGTTTAACTTCGTACGATCTTAAGAAAAGCAATATTAAAACTGTTAAAAGATTAAACCCTGAACTCCCAAATCTTTGGGTTGATCCAAACCAAATTCAACAAGTTTTTATAAATCTAATCAGAAATGCTCAATATGCATTAACTTCTACAGATTATGAAAAAGAGATAGTTGTCTCTAGTTATATTAAGCAATTTCCCTTCGATTCTGATGACAATATAAACGAATTAGTCCAGATTACCTTTGAAAATAATGGCCCGTGTATCCCGGAATCAATAATGACAAATATTTTTGAGCCATTCTATACAACTAAACCCTCAGGTAAGGGCACTGGAATTGGTCTTGCCGTTTCGAAGAGAATTGTTAACGATAATGGAGGAGATATTTACGCTAAGAATAATGCTGGTAGTGGGGTAACGTTCTTTATAGATTTGCCGGTTAATTAGTAATTTATTTAGCAGTTATCTTTTCTAATCCACCCATGTAATCCCTCAATATCTCGGGTATTAAAACAGATCCATCTTCCTGCTGATAATTCTCCAATATGGCTATTACCGTTCTTCCGACCGCAAGCCCAGAGCCATTTAAAGTATGAACAAGCTCGGCCTTGTTAGTTTTTGTGTTTTTGTATCTAATAGAGGCCCTTCGAGCTTGGAAATCTTCAAAGTTGCTGCACGAAGATATCTCACGATATTTATTTTCGCTAGGCACCCAAACCTCTATATCATATGTTTTTGCGGATGAAAATCCTATGTCCCCCGTACACAGTGAAATTACTCTGTAAGGTATTTTTAAAAGCTCTAGGATCCAGGCAGCATCGTTAGTTAATAACTCCAGTTCATTATAAGATTGCTCAGGCTTTGAAAATTTTACAAGCTCTACCTTGTTAAACTGGTGCTGTCTCATTATCCCGTAAACATCCTTACCGTAAGAACCGGCTTCTCTCCTAAAACACGGAGTGCATGCAACATATTTGATTGGAAGATCCTTTTCATTAACTATTTCATCTCTATGAATATTGGTTACCGGCACTTCCGCCGTAGGAATTAGATAAAGATCAGAATCTTCAACTTTGAAGAGATCATCCTCAAATTTGGGCAGGTTACCGGTACCAATAAAACAATCCCTCAGAGCGACAAAAGGTGGTAGCACTTCCTGATACATGTGTTCGTTAACATGTATATCCAACATAAAGTTTATTAGTGCTCTTTCCAGTCTAGCTCCGAGTCCTTTATACAATGAGAATCGGGACCCTGAGATTTTAGTTGCCCTGCCCAGATCTAATATACCGAGAAGAGTCCCTATCTCTACATGATCTTTATGCTCAAAATTAAATTCGGTGGGTGTTCCCCACTTCCTAATCTCAACATTATCTTTTTCACCGCTTCCAATCGGAACGGATTCATCAGACAAGTTTGGGATTTCCAGCAGAATTTCTCTTAACTCGAACTCCAGTTCATTTACTCTTTCGTTTTGTATCTTAATCTTTTCTGTTATTGACCTTAATTCTGATTGCAACTCCGAGGCTTCATTATCCTTGCCATTCCGCTTTAATTCCCCGAATTTCTTTGAACCCTGATTTCTTTGGTGTTCCAATTTTTGAGTCTCTGATATTGTCCTCCTTCTCCGTTCATCTATGGATATCAATTTCTCGAAATCGAAATCGACACCCCTTTGAAGTATCTTTTCCCGTACCAAATCTAAGTTCTCCTCAATAAATTTCGGGTCCAGCATCCTAACCTTTTATTACCCCCATTGGTCTTAATCTTGCAACCTTATTCGCAATACCAGCATTATGAACAATATCACAAACCTTCTCTACATCCTTGTATGCTTCTGGCATTTCTTCAGATACAGTCCTCTTTCCCTTGGCTCTAACATAAGTACCTGATCTCTCCAGTTCATCAACTATATTGCGGCCCCTAGCTTTTTTTAATGCTTTTCTTCTTGAAAGCACCCTTCCTGCCCCGTGGCAACATGTCCCGAAAGTTTCACCCATTGCCAATTCAGTTCCCACTAAAACATACGATGCCCTACCCATATCACCCGGAATTAACACAGGCTGGCCAACTTCCCTATATATCTCGGGCACAAGGGGATGATTCTTTGGGAACGCTCTGGTAGCACCCTTCCTGTGCACACAGAGGGTTTTCATTTCTCCGTTTATTTCATGTTGCTCAAACTTAGCAATATTATGACTAACGTCATACAATAGATCTCCACCCAACAAGTCTGAACTAATGCCAAACACTTTTTTAAATACATCTCTCGTATATGACATTATAATCTGTCTGTTCGTCCAGGCATAGTTTACCGCACCGCTAAAAGCAGATAGGTAACCCCTGGCCTCCTCAGTGTCGAAATGAGAACAAGCAAGTTGGTTGTCAGGGAGTTTCAGTCCTATTCTATGCATGTAGCTCATCATTTTATCAACATAATCGGTGCAAATCTGGTGACCAAAACCCCGGGATCCACAGTGAATTAATACACACACCTGATTCTTGAACAATCCGAATTCGTCAGCATACTTATCATTAAATATTGCATCAATATAGTCAATTTCTAAAAAATGATTTCCAGAGCCAAGTGTTCCTAGCTGGTTCTTCCCCCTCTCAAAAGCCCTTTGGCTTATTGATTCAACTTCTCCACCCGTTAAACAACCGTTATCCTCTATACGATCTAAATCATCTTCCGTCCCTAGATCCCTTTCTATAGACCAGGCAGTACCTGTTTCTACTATATTTTTAAAATCAACGGCACTCAGCTTTATTCTGCCTCCGATTCCTGTGCCGCAAGGAACCGTATGGAATAATTCATCCACTAATTCCCTTATTTTAAGCACAACTTCATCCTTGGTTAGCAATGTCTTCATTAACCTAACACCACAATTGATATCGTACCCAACTCCTCCCGGTGATATCACGCCAGTTTCAACATCAAAAGCTGCAACACCACCAATTGGAAATCCATAACCCCAGTGAATATCGGGCATGGCTATCGAATATTTTTGGATGCCCGGCAGATGAGCTACATTAACTACTTGTTGTAAAGATCTATCCTGTTTAATAGATTCAATTAATTCTCTATCACTATAAATCCTGCCCGGAACATTCATATCTCCATGCTTTGGTATCTCCCATATATTACTATCAATTTCTATTGGATTAATTTCCACCATATATTAAAACCCATATAAATTATCAATTAAATATCAATGACAATTTCGGCAATTAATTTATCTTTTGATTTTTTTATTTTCAAATTATGGTAAGTAACACCTTTAATATCCTCTTTAACTTCTTGATTGCCCGACATATAAGTTCTCCCATATGCAGTTGCATTCAACCTCGTTCCATTTTCAATTGACACATCAAAATCCTTAAATAATATGCCTTTGGTTTGCTGATAGTAAAGCAACTCGTTTAACCAACGTACTAGTAATTGTTCCGTGCTGTATGCATCAATTCTGATCTCTATTTCCTCAGTGGCTTCAATCGATTTTCTGTCCGCCAATAGATCCATCAATGCCACTGCAGCACATTTAAATAATTCTGATAGATTTTTTGCTTGGCATCTGATGCATATGTCGGCAGTATGGTCAACCAATTCGTATTTCATTAAGTTAATTATTGCACTTGTTATATCACAAAACTATAGATAATTTTTTATTTTCAATGAATGCTATAATCAATTATGGTATATACAATGTTCAGTCATTATACCTAAATTACAAAGGGGGGAAAGCAAATGGAACGACTAAAAAATGGTTTAGAGATAACCTATTTAGGTCATTCAACTTTTAAAATTCTGTCGCCAGGAGGAAAATCTATTTTGATAGACCCTTGGTTAACAAACCCGTTATGTCCTGAAAAGTTTAGAGAAATTGAAGATCTTGATATTATGGCAGTCACCCACGGACATTTTGATCACATAGGTGAGGCCGTTAGCATTGGCAAAGAAAAAAATCCGGCAATTATAGCTAATTGGGAAATCTGCGAATGGTTTGGTTTAAAAGGATTGGGAAACTGTTATCCAATGAATAAAGGAGGGACGTATGATGTTGATGGTATAAAATTTACTATGACTCATGCTCAACATAGCAGTGGAATTAAAGACGACGATGGGAATATAGTATATGGAGGTGAGCCCGGGGGATTTGTGATTGAGTTTGAAAACGGATTTAAAATATATCACGCGGGTGATACCAATATTTTCAGCGATATGAGGTTAATAGCAGAAATTTATAAACCACAACTGGCTATGCTCCCGATTGGTGATGTATTTACAATGTCCCCACTCGAGGCATCATATGCATGCAGATTTCTGAAACCTAAGTTCGTAATCCCAATCCACTATGCAACTTTTCCTGTTCTCACAGGTACCCCTGAACAATTACAGGAGCTGACCGAAGATATAGAGGACATGGAGATATTAGCACTGAAACCGGGCGAAACTTTAACGTGATACTCCTATGTAAAACTTTATCAGTTGTAGGTGTTGTTATTAACAAGGAATAATCCAACTTCAATAATTGTATTTAGAGTAAGGGGAAAGCAATTTCCCATTACTCATCATTATTTTCTACAATTAATCATCCAATAAGAATATAATTTCTTGACACCAAATAAAATAATCTAAATAATATTCCCCCATGAGAATTCTCGCATGTTGTTTCTTACTCTCTGCTTTTTTCGTTATAAGCTGTGGCTCTAAAAAAGTCAACCTTGATATGAATGATCAGGAGATTTATCAACAGGCAATTGATGAGCTGGAGTCAAAAAGTGGCGGTTTCCCATGGATTTTTACTGGTATCGACTATGATAAGATATTCGATTCTTTCAATGAGCTAAGAATCAGATATACATACAGTCCTTATGCAACCCTTGCGGAATTAAGAACTGCCGATGCATATTTCAAGAAAGAGGAGTATGGACAAGCCACTATTGAATATGAAGAGTTTTTAAAAAGGAATCCCGGTCACACAGAATCAGAATACGCAACCTACCAGTTGGCATTGTCCCATTTCATGAGGAAGAAGAGTCCTGACAGAGATCCAACCGATACTAGAGA